>NZ_JAPHNC010000011.1 GCF_026241255.1 Helicobacter sp. MIT 21-1697
AGAATCCACGAATATGAGCTTATCGCGCGACTAGCTCCGCTCCAAAGACGCTCTGTAAATAAAAAAGGTATCGCTTATGGTGGGCTATGGTATCAAAGTGCGGCGATGTTCGCACACACGAGCGTGTATGTCGCTGTGAATATTAATAATACCAAAGAGCTTTTTATGTATGACAAGAATCATCACTTCATCGGCGTAGCACACAATCTTGATGATGAGGAGATAAGTGCTGAAATGGCGCGCGGTGCGCAAAAAATCTTTAATAAAGAACTCAAAGCCATTAAAAGCAAGATGAAACAAGCGCGAGATGAGATAGAAGCACAATTCCCAGAAATGCTCCTTAAAGCCGCAAAGAAAATGCCAAAAACGCATATTCCTAAACTCAAGGCAATCAATGATAGCAATCTCTATCAAGCAAAGCTTTTAGATGAGGCTAAGAAAAAGGCTGTCGGGGCTGAAATTTTAGATACGCACAAAGTGCTTATCCATACCTGTAAAACTATAAAGGAGGTGGAGAGTGAAGCATTAAACAAAAAAGCTCTAAAAGATGTGAGCTGGGAAGCAGCAGTGTTAAAAAGGGAATCTTGATAAAACCTTAAGAACTCGCTTGACAACCAAGCATAGCGCGGTTGTAAGCGTATCCTTTAGGCGATACTTTGGGCTTAGCTCAAAGTATCAAGACATTAATAAAAGGAGATTATATGACAAAATGTAATTTAAATCAAGTGCGAGAGGAATTAGAGGTATTTTTAGATATGCAAAATGTCTCTCAAGCTGCTCTAGCAAGAGCTTTGGGCATTAGTGCAGCGAGCATTTCTACCTTTCGTAAAAGCGAATATAAAGGCAATAATGAGGAGCTAGGGCGCAAAATCAAGCTGTATTTAGATGATTATGCGAATAAAAACAAGGCAAATGCGAAAAAAGAAAAGGTGCAAGTGTATGAGAGCTATGATAAGCAAATGGCGGATTTTGTCATCAATGAGGCGATAGCAGATAAAGAGATAGCTATCATCACAGGTGTGGCAGGAAGCGGTAAAAGCACGATTGCCAAAGAGTATGCGCTCACCCACCCTAATGCGATTTTGATTGAAGCGACTTTGCATACAAGCGCAAGAGTGCTGCTTGATGAGCTAAGTGAGAGATTACATCTTACAGGCGGGAGAAATCTGCACGAAAAAGTGCTCCTTATAGCCAAAGAACTTAAAAGGCGCGATGTCGTCATACTCATTGATGAGGCGGAGCATTTGAGTGTGAGGGCATTAGAGGATTTACGCAGAATTTGGGATTTTAGCAATGTGCCCCTTGTGCTTTTTGGGACAGAGATTCTCTTAAAGAATCTAATGGGTAAAAATGGCGAGTTGCGACAGCTCTACTCACGTATAGGTGGCAAATGGAATATGAAAGGTTTAGCGCGTGAAGAATGCGAGAGGCTCTTTGCACAGGGCATTTATCCCTACACAAAGGGTAATTTTAGGAGCAGTTCAAAGCTTTATAGGAGAGCGTGCAGGCTTGCGCAGCTTCATAATGTCCAGCTAGATAAAGATATTATTGCACAAGCTTGTGCGATGATTATTTTGTAAGGAGAGAGATATGAAAAATGCAAGAACAGGTGCATTTGACGCACAAGGAAATGAGTTTAAAGAGGGAGATAGAGTAGTAGGGATTTTTGGCGAGGGTATCGTGGTGTATGTGCCTCATCTCCACAAATATATGATAAATCTTGGAGAGCATTACTACGAGCTTGAGGATAGCTGGATTATATTGTATTAAGGAGGAGAGCTATGACGCTCTATATTGCTAATTTAGGAGGTGCAAAGTGAAAATCAAATTATGCAAGAGTAAGAATAAAGTAGGTGCTAGGGAGTTTTTTAAGCCCTTTTATATTTATGGTTTGAATGCGAGGTATTTAAGCTCACATTTTTTCGCAAACAAGGGCTATATCTATCAAAAAGGAGGTGTGGAATGCTTGAAAAATGGCTATAAATGCGTTGATGTGATAAAAAAATAACAAAGGAGAAACAATGGTAATCTATGTGAGTAGTCCTTATAAGGCTGTGCTCAATGCGGTAAATGATAGCGCAGAGGCGAAATCTTTGATTATAGGCTATGCGATTGAAGGCGCACAAATCATCAAAGAAATGGGATATACCCCGCTCTCCCCTGTGCTTAATTTTGAGGGAGTATATGAAGAGGAGAGTGAGAGAGAAGTGATATTAAAGGCTGGATTGGAGCTTTTAAAGGTATGTGATGGAATCTTGATTGTCAATACACCTTATAGCGATACTTCAGCGGGAATGGTCTTAGAACTTGAGAGTGCTAAAAGGCTCAATCTTGCGCTTTATGAAACTCTCTTAGATGAAAAAGGAGGCATTAATGGAATTAAAGAGCTTTGAAGATGTGGATATGGGACTAAAAAGGTTGTGTGAGATTGAAGTGGCGATTGCTCATATTGAGGGTGAGGTAACACTTGCTTGTAATAAGATAAAAGAGGAGCATAAGCCTCAAGTAGAATCTTTAAGCAATGAGGCAAACTTTATCCGCGCGGAGATTGAGAATTTTTGCGAGAGCCACAAGGCAGACTTTGCGGATAAAAGAAGCAAGGAGTTAGTCTTTGGCACAATAGGCTATCGCTTAAGCAAGTCAGTGAATGTGCCGCGCGTGAAGTCAAAAGTAGAATCTTTAATCGCTGCGATTAAAAGCTTTGGTCTAAGAGAATGCCTCATATATGAGGAAAAGCCTAATAAAGAGGCTTTGGCAGAGCTAGATGATAGCTCGTTAGTCAAGCTTGGATTAAAACGCGTGGTAAAGGATAATTTCCGCATTGAGCCAAAGATTGAGGCATTAGAACATTAAATGAGAATAGGTTGTGGGGATTCTCACAGCTTATTCCATAAAATCCCGCAAGGGCAAAACGAAGTTTCTTTAGAAAATGTGTAAAGCGCTTTAAAACAGCGTTTAAAGAGTGTTTTATACATTTTATAAGGAGAGAGATATGCTAGAGTTTTTAGAATCTGTAACTTTAAAAGAGGAGCATTTGAAAGAAAAGGTGGAGTTTTTAATCCAGCCCTTTTTGCCAAAAAAGATGATTACGACTATTTACGCCGATGGTGGCAATGGCAAAAGCTATTTAAGCGGGAGCATTGCCAAGCAATTAGCCAAAGATGAGCGCGTAAAAAAGGTGGTGTATATTGATTTGGATAATCCTTTAAATGTGCTTGTAGAGCGAGGATATGATAGATTACTCCTTAAAGAGCCAAAGATTTCATATATTCATCGGAGCTGCTTTAATCTCAAACCCTTTGAGCTACTCCTCAAGATAGAGAGTGAGGCGATAGGGCATAATTATGATGGATATGTGTTTGTGTTGGATTCTTTGCGGAATTTTGTAGATATTGATAATGATAGAAGCGCAATGGCTCTTTTTGATATAATGATGAATATACGAGAAGCTGGGGGAAGTATCCTCGCCCTACATCATAGCAATAAAGATGGCAAAAATTTCAAAGGCTCAAGCCATATTAGAAACTCCACAGATATTATGTATCGCTTAAGTCGTCTTGTAGGCTATGAGGGATATGTGAGCGTGCATTTGGAAGCGCAAAAAGAACGTGCGGGGATAGAATCTGTGGCTTTGGGGATTGATTGCAACTCTTTAGGGCTGCATTTTATAGAGAGCAAAATCGCTAAGATGAATGAGAAACAAAAAGATTTTGTGGCAAAAGCAAAAGAAGTGCTTATGGCAGGAGAGTGCAATAAAACACAGCTTCTCTTAGCGTGTGGATATGAAAAAGGCGATAAATGGGCAAGAGAGACGCTAGAACACTTTGAGGGGTTGTTTTGGGAGGCAAGGGCAAAAGGAAAAAATAATGCACTTCTTTATCGTGTGATTACAACACCTACAACACTTACAACACCGCGTAAAATAGGGACTTTTAACGAGGGAGGAGAAAATAATGAGCACTGAAGTTTCTTTAGATGAAATCCCGCAAGGGCAAAACGAAGTTTCTTTAGAAAGTGAATTATCGCGCAAAAGAATGCTATGTGCTATCCATACGCACCCACGATACAAGTCTATCAAGGAAGCTAACGCGTGGGAAGTGTGGTTAGAGGTGCGCTATGGGGTGGATTCTTGTAAGTTCCTTAATAATGCGGAGCTTGCAGAAGTGCTTGATATTTTTAACTACAAAGTGCCTGATAGGGACTATACACAAAGAAAAGGCGACATAAGTGCGGCACAAAGGGCAAAGATTGAGAATATAATGAATGAGCGAGGCTTTGAGCGTGAGGGCAAGATAAACTTTATCGTGCGACAACTTGGGACTTTTAAACCTATATGGGCACTCAACAAAGCAGAAGCAAGCAAGGTCATCACAGGCTTACAAAAGATTATAGGAGAGCGATAATGGATAAGCATTTGTTGGAGCAAATTTGTGAAAGCTATAAGGCTGGTATGAGCTGGGAGAAAATCTATAAGACTTATGGGGGCGTGAGCGTGTATATCCCCAAAGTCTCGCCCAATGCAAAGGAAAAGGTTATAAAAGAGTTTAATGGCTATAATGCCTCGTTTTTGGCGCATAAGTATAATTTGAGTGAGAATACTATACGAGAGATAATAAGGGAGAGTAAGAGGAAAGGGGGAGAATCTGCGGAGAAGTGAAATGGTGAAAAAATGGACGATATTACTTTTGCCCCTTGAAGTTTGGGTAAGGCTTTGGCTTTGGGGGCAAATAAAACTTTAGGAGATGATTATAATGAAACAAAAAGTTTTAAACAAAAAAGAATTCGAACGAATTTAAAAAAAAATGGAAAAGTATGAAATAAATGCTTTTTACTTAGGCTTTGATAGTGATAATGATAGAAAAAGAGAAGAAGTTATTGATGAACTTATAAATAGTGGAATAACTTACTATCAGTCAGAAAAAGACAAAACAAATGGCATTATCACTTATCCTATGCCAGAATATAAGCAAGATATAGCTAATGAAATTAAATCTATTGTCAAATTTAAATCAACAAGATTTATTCTGATTCCCTTAACAGAAACGAATCTTCAGCTTTATAGTATAAAATTTTAATTTTCAAGCTCCAAACCCTTTCAAAGCCTAAGGAGCTTCCCTAGCTACAATTAATATTTTATTGATATTTTTATCCTTAAAGTCTTTTGTATGTTGCAAAGTTATGTCTTGATTTACGCTGCATATAAATGGTAAAATGTAAAAAAAGGTTTAATAATGTGTGTTAATATACAATATTCAGACATTTTAAACACAAACAAATCTTAAGATTTGTTTGCTCAATGTCTATTCCGTAATGGTGGTGGCATAAAAGATATGGTATATTTTATGCTTGTCATTTTTGATATTTAGTATCAAAGGAGGCTAGAAATGGCAAAGCTTTGCGAAGAATTTGTATTGAAGTCATTTAAAGAGGATGGCTCTTATCTCAGTGAGTCTCGAGACATCTCACCCGAGAAAGTATGTAATGAAACGCCTCAAACAATCCGAGAAAGCATTCTTAATGGCAATCACAAGGATGTAGAGAATACATTAAAATCTTTAGAAGAAATAGAAGCATTTGACAAGGCTTTTAGTAATGAATAAATGCAATGAAAGCATTGCGAGCTTAGAGGAAGAAGCTAGATTTATTACAAGTGTGCTTAATGCCTTTTTTGAGATTCTTGAAAGTAAAAATATCATTGAAATTTCTAATCCTCATAAACAAAAAATCTTTAAAGAAGTAAATCAGCATTACAAAGCACACCGCGATACTTACAAAAAGATATGTTATGTAAAAAATGGTGATATTTTTAAAATTATTTCTTGGGCTGCAATGTTTCTTTATCAAGAAAAAGAGACAAAGGCAATCCTACTTATTGCGTGTGCTTATATGAATGAGCAATTAAAAAAGATTAATCGGCAGGTTTCTAAAGAACTCATTTGTAAAATTGTAGAAATGCTACTTAATGATAGCAAAAAGGATAATGTTGCTATTGGTAAAAATGGCTTGTATATGTCTTTTCGCCTTGCAAGTGAAGTAAAACAAATAAAGCTTTGAGAGTTTGAAGATATAGAATCAGACAAACTAAAAAGCAATAAGATACTTAAACAAACACTTATAGAATTTCATAATGCTATTTCGCACTTAGTTGCTGCATATTATGGGAGAAATCAAGAAAATAACAAAAATAGAGCAATCAATCATTTTAAAAGAGGAGCTTTAGATTCTTATAAAGCCATTAAAGATTTTTATCACTTTCACAATGCCAAAGAAGTTGTATATGAACCGCTATTAGAAACCATAGAAAATATCCGAAAAAAAAGAATATTTAGGCATTGGAAGCGATAGTGCTATATTTAAAGAGTATAAAAATTTTACTAGTAGTCTAATTGCAAATATTTAATTACTTCCCATCTCTTCTTTTTATAGCTGCTTTTTCACCCTCTGATATATTGTCCTCAAAAATACTATCAAGCTCTTTGGGGCGAGTTATCATCTCTCGGATAATAAAATTAAGTATTTCAAAGAGTTTGTAGGCAATCTGCGGATTATCGTTTATATCTAGCTCTTTCATAGAATGCACCGCATTATTGCCTGTGATACGCACAATATCCAAAGCCTTTTGCACCTTTGCTGGAAGCCCCAATTTGACAAGTTCTTTAATATCCTCATTGATATTCTTGCCCTTAAGGCTTTTGTATTCTGCAAAGTTATCCCTTAAATATACCATTAGCTCCTCCAAAGCTAAACGCAACAAAGCGCAAGCTGCTCTAGGAGAATCCCCCAAAACACCAGAAGCCTCTATATAAAGTGCTTTGATAGATTGAGGCATATCCTCTGCTGGAGGAATAGCGGTTTGCTTGGGATAGAGCATTTCCGCTACTAATTGCGGTTTGTCTTTTTGCAAAAAGCCATATTTTTGCCAAAGGCTATACTCATAGCATACTTGACATACTGCGATACAAATAGAATAACCTAAATCATAAGTTGTGCCAGAGTGTAAGTTCTTCCACTCCATTTGCGCCAACACATTACAATGTGGGCAAGTAAAAGCTTTTTTATCTATACTTGGTATTTCGTAATTGTGCATACAATCTCCTTACTTAAGACATAAAGAAATTATCACATAAAAGCTTAAAATTAACAACCCATCACAATAACCTCCCTTGCCCTCTTTCTT
Source organism: Helicobacter sp. MIT 21-1697 (assembly GCF_026241255.1). Classification (NCBI taxonomy): domain Bacteria; kingdom Pseudomonadati; phylum Campylobacterota; class Epsilonproteobacteria; order Campylobacterales; family Helicobacteraceae; genus Helicobacter; species Helicobacter sp. MIT 21-1697. The sequence continues at coordinate 7,178 of NZ_JAPHNC010000011.1, forward strand.
ACTTTGATATTCAGCGAGTATCGCACCTCTTTGCTCTCTAAGATTCTAAAGTCCTTATATAGCTCTCTCACTAATGCACAATCATTATAGCTTAGGATAAATTGCCCCTGCAAACTTTTAAGTGTATGCAAGAAATTCATCTACTTTGCCTAACTTATCTACCAAAACATCTAAACTATCGCAAAAGAAGATAAATTCCTCCTTGCATAACTCCACTCCGCCATATTGGAGAGCATATCCACACATATCCATTATCGCGCAAAGTCCTTGTAAATCGTGCTGCACTTCAAGGATTTGGTCTCTTGCGTCAATTTTATCTTTAATTTCTCTCATTTTCTCTCCTTATATTTTCTTACACTAGATTCGCTCACTCCAAGTGCTCGGACAATTTGCATTGTGCCCATTCCATTTTTATGGAGCTCTTGGATTTTTGCAATGATTTCTGTTGAATGCTCTTTGACTTTACTTCTAGGATTGTGTGTTTTATAGAAGTTTATAAGCTCTTTTTGAGCAGATAAAAGCTCATCTTTAAGGTTTTCATTTTGTTTTTTCAAGGCATCTTTACTTAAATTAGAATCCCTTAGCTCTGCAATCAAAGTAGATTCAGCATTTACATAATAACCTTGCTTTCTAATGCTTGGCAAAACTTCAGAGGTTATCCATTTTTTAAAAGCTTTAGCTTGGGGCTTTTTGCTTCCTAAAATAGCGTTGTATAAACCACTTTCGTTGATAATTTTAATAGCTGAAGCGTGCTTTGAAAAACCACCTGCCAAATCGGCAGATAGTTCCATAATCTCGTCATCATCAAGCCTACGCAACATCATAGCGGTTTCGCTATATTCCAATGCCTTAGCAATATCCATAGCTACAAAATAAGGCTTATCCTCAATAAGCCCACCTCTAACTTTAAAACCATTTTGATTAAACACTTGCAACTGCATAGCTTACTCCTTAGATTCTAAATCTTTAATGCGCTTTTCACAAGAGCGCAAACGCCACTCATTGACACCCACCCAACCTGCTAGAACAATTAACATCACAAACTCTATACTCATTTTTACTCCTTTTGTGTTAAAATACGCTCACACAATGATTAAGCCCCCTCTTAGGAGGGGTTTGCCTAGCTTGTTAAGAGCTTGGCGATTGCTAACACATAGAAAGCAATTTGTAAGACTATCGCGATTAATCTTAGCTTTTTCATTGTGCCTCTCCTTGTCTTTTGGATTTAAATTAACTAATTTAGTTAATTTATGATATAATTATATATTATTTTAATCATTGTGTCAAGGCTTTTATAATTATTTTAGTTATTTTTATATACAATTCTAATTATTTCAATTAAGGGGAACAATGAGGAATGCAGATTTTGAGCATAAACTTGAGCAGCTAGGACTTTCTAAAAAAGAATTTACCACTCTTGTAGGAATGCCCTACCAAACGCTAATGAATTGGAAACAAAAGGAGCAAACTCCTGTATGGGTAGATTCTTGGCTAGAGAACTATGCTAAAGCCAAGATATTAGACGATATAAGTCAGGTCTTAAAACCTTATCTAAAAAATGTATAGATTTCTATTCTGTTGCATTTTGTTCTATTTGTGTCCTTACCCTCTCATAATCCTCCCAGCTCAGTGCATTTATACTCTCAACACAATCTAGCTCCAACAAATGACTCTTTAGAATCCCGCATTGATAAATGATTGCATTCTTATGAGCGAGGCTATCTGCAAAGACTTGATTGAGTTGTGCCTTTGTATGGGCATAGTTGGCTTTAGGCTCTGCGCCTTTGCGCGCTCTTAAAAATCCATCACTTTTTGCCAAAACAGACGCAAGGAGGTTGAGCTGGTCTTCTACACTCATATCATAAATGTGAGTTTCGCCAAGTGCGGCAGATTCAAAGCTTTTTAAAAGAGTAGCGCATTTCTCATTGAACTCCTTTTCTTTTTGCGCCCTTGCTTGTGCTATTTGCTCTATATGCTGATTGTGTAAGCTTGGGGGGAGCTGGGAGAGGATAAATGGCTTTTTTAATGATGCTGCTTTGACATAAATCTTTCCCTCCTCTTCGCCCACATAGATAAATTCACCTTGCACCTCTAAGGCTTTGTCCGCTTGTAATTCGTATATGTTCATTCTCACTCCTTATTGTTTTTGTAGTGTGGGCGTGGTGTATTTGAGACTCCCATCTCTTGTAGTCCCACAGGCATAAATTTCATTATCAGCTATCACTACCAAATGCGCCTCCGCCCCGAAACATTGCAACTTGTATTGCTTGAATGCAGGAGGAAGCGGCACTTGTTGCCATATCCTTGTATTGAGCACATTGCCAATGCCAAGTGCGCCATCGGTGTTAAAGCCAAAGGCAAGTAGAGTTTGGGAATCTTTTATTTTGGCTACTACGCGTGTGTTTGCCCTATCCCAATGCTGCACACTCTCTACATTTTCTAGCACTATTGCAGCTTTGGCATTGACTGCTGTATTGTCATTTCCATAGCCAAATGCGCCTCTGCCCCACGCATAGAGATTGCCATCACAATCTAATGCGAGAGCTGTGCCACCAATACTTGCAGGAAATATATCAACAATCCCGCTTAATGGCTCTCCCCGCTCATCTAAAAGTGTGGTAAAGATATTGATATTTCCTACTGCACTTTGGGAAAGATTGTTCTCTAGTGCGTATCCTGCGCCTCGCACACTGCCGTCCTCTAACACAATCATAGCCGTGCAATAGTGTGCATTACTTGCCGTGATACTTGCTTTGGCAAGTTTGACTTTTTGATTAAAGCTCAATTTAAAGGGCAAAGTCAGATTCGCATTTGCGCCATTTCCGCACGCTCCTTGCTGATTATGTCCGCATACATAGAGTGCGCCCTCATTATCAATAGCCATAAACATACCCGCATTCCCATTGCTGCATAGAAAAATGTCTTGAATATCGCTTAAATGCGGATTTTGTGTCCAAGCAGAAAGAGGCAGAGTATTGCCCACTCCAAGCTCTCCTATGGTATTGCTCCCGCACACATATACTAAGCCATTTTCAAGCAGGGCAATCGCGGATTGTTTAGCATTGCTTTCTGAAGTGCCACAGCATACTTTAAGCACACGCGCAGGAAAATCCACTCTCACAGGCAAAGTAAGGGCAGTAGTATTGCCCACTCCCGCACTCCCCTCTACATTACTCCCCCATACATAGAGGAAATTGCCCTCTTTTGGCAGAGCATAAAAGGTTGTATGTCCGCCAAATACTTCAATAAATTCTATATCACAAGGCAGTGGCACTCTTGAGAATACCGCTCCATTTGCTCTCCCGCTGCCTGTGTTGTTATTAACACTCAAGCCCTGCATATACACATCGCCATAGAAAAGCACCTCACCCTTAATATTTGTGATAATATCTTGGTATGCCAACGCGCGATAAAGGTGCATAGACAAAAGCCTTTTTGAGTGGATATTGACTTCTCTAAGGGCGTGAGTGATATTAGCTTCTACCTCCTCTTTGAGACTATCAGCGTGAGTGTTGAGAACTTGCAATGGCTCTTTTAAATCAAAATCTAGCTTTGCGAGTTCGCCTAGCTCTGCTTTTATCTCTAGCAGGGTTTGCATTTGCTGTGTTTGCTCCATAGAATCTTCTCCTTGTGGTGTTTGTGTAGGCATTTTTTCTCCTTTCTATTGATTTAATGTCTTACACACAGGAGCAAAGCCCCTGTGTGCGCCTAAAGCTTGAGTTATGACTGCTAAAGCATTCATCAACTCACTTTCTAATGTCTTGCTTCGTGGGAGTTAATCCCAGCCCTCAAAACCCCTACCTCAAGGGGCACTCTTTGCCTTTTCTATCATCGCAGCGGTTTGGTTAGCGTGGAGAGATTCTCCCACATAAAAGCCCTCTAAGTAGAGGTTATGATTGACTTCCACAGAATCTGTGCGCCCATAGATACTATTCCAATTACTTAATGCAAAATTGGCGTGTGATGTGCCACAACCCCAATCATCTCTCCCTCCGCCGCCTTTTCCATTGAGAGAGTATCTCCAGCTATTATTGACATAATTCCCTGCATTGACATTGGGTAAGCCCTCTGCTTCAAATTCACCCGCGCGGGCAAACTCACTGCAACCTTTCGCATAGACATTAGCCTTAGGTAGTCTAAAATAGCCTTTGGGGCAGTCCTCTTGCAAGCTTTTGCTTGTGTTTTTAAAATACATATACGCTAGAGGATAGTCTCTTTTTTTGAGTAAGCTCCCCGCAGGCTTAAATCCTTTGGGCAAAGATGAGCGGAAAAAAAGCACATATTGCCCGATTTTAGCTCTATTATCTAAGATTTCTTTATATTTTTGCCTTAAGCTTTTGAGCTCAAACAGAATATAGTGTGTGAGCGCACTCCACGCATCACTTTTGATTGCACTTTGAGCGCGTAGGAGGAGCTGTGCGGCTTTAAGGGCTTGATTAAATTGTTTTATAAACGCCTCGTGTTGGGAGGAAAGCTCTTTTTGTCCCTCCTTGATGACTTCTTGCGCCCTCTCAAAGGTGCTCTCGCCAATGTTAGAAATATCTACACCAAAGGCATTAAGCTCCTGCGCAAAAGCAGGCAAAGCCTCTACAAACGCATCGGCTCTTATATCAAAACTTGCTGTGTCATTGGTAGTAGGCGGTGTGGGAAGTGGCGTGATAGTTCTCATACATACTCCTTTGCTGATTTAAAAAGAGGTTTGAACTCTTGTTGTGCCTTTGCAATGGCTTTATAATCTGTCCTATGAGCTTTATTAAGTGCGCACAGGGCAATATCTATGCTATCAAGCAAATCATCGTGGGCACATTTTGGATAAGTATCAAGCTCCTCTCTCAAAAGATGAGCATTTGTATCAATGAGCATATCTCCTTGTGTAAGCAATGGGGAGAGGCTATCTAGCCTTATGTTTTTGTGTGCAGTGTTTCTTATGCCAATCACAGGCACAAATAGCCCAAGAGCATTGAACTTTGATTTAAGCGTAGTCTTAAAAAACTCTTGAAAAGCAATCTCCTCACAAGCAATGGTAATAGTAGGCGTGATTTTGGCACTTTTAAGATACAAGGCAATGATTTTATCTATCATCTTATCAGGCGTGATTTTATAGCCCAGTGCGCTTGCGTAGATTGTTTTATTGTGCTTATGAAAATACAGCACACTCAAAGCAAAATAATCCCCCCTTGCCTTTCCTAAACTTGGGTCTATGCCAATGGTGATAGAATCTATGCTTTGGGGCAGCACATCATAGGTGCTATAAGTGCTAAGAGGCGCATTTTCTTTATCAAGCGGGAGATTTTGAAATTCTGAATAAAAACTCGCGCTATCTTGGAGATAATCACTCAAAATATCCTTTATATTCGCATTTTTATCATCAAGCTTAAAGCCTTTGGGCTTAAAAGTATGGAGAGTAGCAGGAGAGAGCTCTTCTAAATTCGTAGGAAATGCTAGCACCAAAGGAAAATTAAAGGTTTTAAAATCCTCTCGCGCAGCACATCTTTGCAAAAGGCTATCATAATGCAAAGTCGTGCCTACAAGTAGAATCTGATAGGTAGAGCTAAAGCGCGAGGGCAGCTTCAAAATAGCTTTATTAAACCATTTATAGAGCTTGTCCCTTTGTGTTTTGCTCTCAATATTCTCATCATTTTCTATATCATCACACACAATCAAATCAGGGCGCATTGATAAAAAATTGCTCCCGCGAATCTTCCTCTGCGCCCCAAAGGCTTTAATCTTGCAAGGCTTGCCATCTACGCAAAAGCTCATCTCCTCTGCACTCCACACATTAAAAGGTGTGAGCGCAAAATCTCGCTTTAAATTGACATTATCCTCTAGCTCTGTTTTGAGTAAATCAATGCCCTCTTTGGCTAAATCAAGCGTGGAGCTAATGAGTAGCACATATCGCTTTTGCCCGCGTGAAATTTGCCAAAGACTAAAGAGCCTTGAGATAAGCGTTGTTTTTGCCGCGCCACGATAGGCTTTAATCACAAGTTTATTCTCTTTGATATGCGGAAGCTCCTCATACACCCATTTTCTAAACACAGAGCTTTCATTGATTTTAACTTCGCTTCGGGCAAGTAAATTGCCCTTGCTCCTAAAGCCCTGCGGGGGGCACTCATTTTGAAATCCTATGTGATGTCCTAAATAGGTTTGGACAAAGAATCTAAAATCCTCTTTGGCTCTTTTGCTCCTTTGTTCTTTATCTTTGTCATTGAGTGTGGGCAAAGCTTTAAGAAATGCTCTTAATTCATTAATAGACATTTCACTCATAAAAATACCTTTTTAAACCCATTTAAATGGCTTTAAAATCGTTTTAATATGAAAGGGCAAGGGGTAGATATGTTTTTTCATCTTTGCTCCTTAAAAACCTTATTAATGATTTTTTCCGCATTTTGTCCCAAAAACTCTACGACAATCGTGTTATTTTCCTCTAGGGCAATCTTTGCAATCTCATTGATGGTTTCTTTTGCTGTTTGCATAAGCTTGTTTTTAAGCGAAAATTCATCATTTTTGGGAGCTTTCAAGCGCCAATATGTTTGCGCATACTGATGCAGCTTCTCTAATGTGCTCGGACTTAGCTCATCGCTTTTGCTCTCTTCTATAAATTTCTCAAAGCTTGAAATGAGTGTGCTTAAAAACACCGCTTCTTTATCTTTTATAGAATCCACATCGCGTCTTGCATTTAAAAGTAGATAATCCCAATTAATCCCCGCTTTTAAATCTGCTTTTTTATGATAGTAAAAAGTGCTACGAGCGATATGGTGCATTTGGCAAATATCATTTATATCAACTCCTGCGATATAGGCTTCTCTGATTTTTTCTCGCAATTTCTTTCCTTAAGATACTTTTTATAAGCGCAACTCTATAACGCTACTGCTCTGTTTTTTTGTAAGGATTTTAGGAAATTTAAACAAGGAGCAAAACTACACTTTCATCATTGCTTTATGCAACTAAGTCTTAAAGGAGCAGCTATGAAGGACATCATTTGCCTTTATGAATGCAACAAAATAGGAAGTGGAGAGAAAGTAAAAATCAGCCCAAGCGGAGAGTTTGTAGGCATTGATGGACGCAAATATTCTCTTGATGCTGCCAAAGTGATACAAAACACCGCTACTTTGGGTGTGGATTTAATGCTTGATAAAAACCACGAAGACAAAGAGGCTATGGGGTGGTTTGATTGCAAAAGTTTGGAAGAGAGAGAAGATGGGATTTATGCGAGCTTGGAGCTTAATTCCGCAGGAGAAAGTCTTGTGCGAGATAAGATTTATCGCTATCTCTCCCCTGCGTATGCAAAAGGTAAGCTAAGCGATGGCGTATGTGAGGTGGTGCGTATAGCAAGTGTGGGATTAGTCAATCGTCCCAATGTCTTAAAAGAAGCACTCAATAAAGAAAAAGAAGGGGCTGAAGTGGGATTAACTCCCAGCGAGCAAGAAATTCAAATGAGAGAACAAGGAGAGAAAATGAACGAGCAAGAAATAAAGGCTTTACAAGAAGAGATTAAAGCACTCAAAGCGCAAAATGAGGCACTTGTGGCAGAGATTAAAGCACTCACTGAAGAAAAAGGCGCACTTGAACACAATGCCATTAAAGAAAGGGTAGAAAATGCCATCAAAAATGGTGAAATGCTCCCCTCTCGCAAAGAGAGTGCTTTGGCTCTCAACAAAGAAAGTTTAGATTCTTATCTTGAAATCGCAAAAAGCGAAGCGCAAAATGTGCTCAAAAATAAGAGCCTAAACTTGAGTGTTCAGGGCGAACAAGAACAAATTGATGAGGGTGTAAAAGCCCAACTTGGTATCTAAAGGAGAAACAATGGCACAACTTAATTCCGCCTATATGGCACAAGTAAGCAAGGGACTTTCAAAGGTATTTAATGATGCGCTAAAGAGCGAAAATGAGGATTATAAGAAAATCGCCACAGAGATTAATGCCAACACTTTGAGCGTGGATTATGGCTGGGTGGGTGATATTCCAAATATGGTTGAATGGACAGGAGAGAGGACACTTAAAGATTTAAGCGCGAATCTTTACACCATTACGCGTAAAAAATGGGAGAGCACTATCCAAGTATCCCGCGATGTCATTGAATATGATAGCTTAGGCGTGGTAAAGCCAAGAGTGCAAGCAATGGCAGAAGCGGTGCGAGAACATTATGATGAGATGACATTTGGGCTTTTAGAAGCAAATAGTGCGTGCTATGATGGCAAGAACTTTTTTGCAAATGACCATATTGTGGGAAGCTCTACTTTTAAAAATCTCTTTGACTTGCCGCTTAATCAAGAGAATTTTCTTGCATTGCGCACAGAGATGAGAGGGGTGAGTAACGAATATGGCAATCCTCTTAGAATCCGCCCTTCATTGCTTGTCGTCCCACCAGAGCTTGAAGTAGAAGCGATTAAAATCCTTAAAGCTCAAACGCTTGCAAATGGAAGCTCAAACATCACTTATGGAATGTGTGATTATTTGGTGAGTGATAGGCTTACAGATGAAAGAGCGTGGTATCTTTTTGACACAACACGAGTGCTTAAGCCTCTTATCTTGCAAATCAACAAAAAAGTAGAGTTCGCAGGACTAGATAAGCCAAGTGATGAAAATGTGTTTATGCGGGATACTTTCTTATATGGAATCCGCACTGAAGATAATGCAGGATATGGATTGTGGCAGCTTGCGCTTAAATCCAAACCAAATTAAGGAGGGTATCGTGGGAAATAGAGATAATGCGAGAATCTTGCGCGAGCAAGCTGCGTTTGAGCACACTTCTAACAATTCTACGCTTGAAAATCTTAATGAACAGCTTTTGGCACTAGAGACAAGAGTGAGTGCTTTAGAGCAACATTTTGAGGCAGAGGCTCAAGTTGAGGAAGAAGAGCTAAGCACTGATGAGAGCGAGACGGCGAGAGCTCAAAAAAAAGGCAAAAAATGATTGAGAAATTGCGCTTTAGGGCAACGCATTCTTTGGCAAATCCAAGTGAGGTAACCGATGAAGTGTTGCATATTGCCCTCAAAGAGAGCGAAGAAATATGTAAAGATAGAGATGTAAAGGATTATGCAAGGCTTGATATTGCCTATATCCGCTTAAAACTCTATCTCAAAATCGCACTTGAGGGGCAAGATGAGCTTTTGCTCAAAAATGCGCTGAATGTTGTAGAGCAATCCCCGCTTATTTGTGATGATGGACAAAAGACATCAGGGACACACTATCAAAGCGACATAAGGGAGAGTGTGTATTGTTAAGTGATTTTTTTGAACAAATGCTTGCTTTATGCAAAGACTGCATTCCTTTAACTCACCCCACTATCACGCAAAGTGGAAATTATTTGCTTTTTGAGGGTTGTGAGGGATTTGGTGAAGATGTGGAGACTTATCATTATAAGATTCTCATAGCAGGACATTCTCTTAATGCCTCCGATGCAGGGATTATTCTCAAAGCCCAAGAAATATTGCATTCTCTCAAAAGACACGCTTTTAGGAATGGCACACTTAAAGTGCGTCATCTCACCCTTTCACAAATAAATGAGGGGTTGTTTGTCTATGAGATGAAGATTGAACTCAAAGTAAGGAGGTAGTATGAGATTTTATATTATTTGTGGGCTGCTCTTTGGTGTTTTTGGCGCACTTTTATTGTGGCAAAGCAGTGTTATTGACACAAAGGTGCAAAATGAATTGCTCAAAAACCATATTTCACACCAAAATCAAGCCATTAAAGAGCAAGCCTTGCAAAAAAGTGAGATTGAAGCTTATAACAAGCAAAGTGAGCGTGTGATGAGCGATTTTCTAGCAACATATTATACCGCAGGGCAGCAGGATAAAAGTGAGCTCACACATCTTAATGATGAGAATCTTGGAGATACACTCAAAGAATTACAGGAGGTGGAATATGCGCTTAAAGTGTTTTATGCCTCTTCTCCTTAGTGCTTTGCTTTTAAGCGGGTGCTCAAGGGTGGTGTATGAAGAAGTGCTTATCCCCACAAAATGCGATGTAGCAAAAAGAGAGCGACCAGTCAAAAGTGGTAAAGTCAGTAACGATGTGAAAGCGATTTTTGCTTATACACAGGCTTTAGAGCGAGATTTAAAAATGTGCAGAGGAAAATAAATGAAAACACTCTTACAACTCAAGCGATTTTGGTTTTATTTTAGGTGGTTTTTGATTGGGAAGTATCACTGCGATATTTCACCCGCTCTTAAACGATTTTGGTTTGTCATACACAAGGCTTTGTGGGGTGTGATTATCATTTCTGTGGCTTTAAGCGTAGGCAGAGTGATTGAGGGAGGTGTGATGTGATTGAGCATTATATAGAGCTTTTGCCTATCGCTCTTGTGGGGATACTTGCTGGGATTGTAAGTTTTTTTAATGAAGAATCACAAGAGCAAGCACAGCACCGCTCCTCCTTAAAGGTTGCCCTAAAGAGTTTGCTCACCTCAAGCTTTTTGTGCGTGATTGTGTATGCAGTCCTTAGTGCTACCGATTTGCCCTATCTTGCACGAGTGGGTATAAGTGCGGCGATTGGATTTTTTGGCGTAGAGAAAGCTATCTCTTTGGCAAAAGAGCTTTTGGCTTTCAAAAATGGCAGAAGCAAAGGAGATACACAATGAGAGAAAATAAGATTTACAAGGTGGTGCGTTTTGTGATTATGATTTCCCTTGTGCTTTCTTTAGCACTCAATGTGTATTTGTATGAATTGCTTTTTTATTGATTTTTATCACTTATTTTTAAGGAGGAAAAATGTTTAAGCTTATTATCCAAAGGACGCGTATCAGCACGCTTGCAGACGCAAAAGGTGAGAAAACAACGATTGGCAATGCCACTTTGCTTGATAGTGAGGGCAAAGTGCTTTTTAAGTGGTTTAGCGGAGAAAATGGCTCTCAAAGTAGCGATGAGCGAGGCAAAGACCACCGCATAATGCCTCGCACCTATAAGCTCAAATGGAATTTTACCAAAACCGCAGTGGCAAAAAATGGCTTTAGAAATGTAGATTTTCAAACGTGGAAAGATAAAGTAGAGCCAAAATACCACGAGCGATACACCAAATGGGGCTTTAAAAATGTCGGGCTTTTGCTCTACACTCCTGCACTTCCAAGCTTTGAATCTCGCTGCATTTTTATTCATATTATGAATACAGGCAAAGATGTAGAGGGCTGCGTAGGTTTGGGAAAAGGAAGCAACAATACGGGAATCGTGGATTCTACTACCGCAATCCAAGAGTTTTATGACTTTGTGAAAAAGAATGGGGTAGAAAACTTTGAGGTGCAAATCAATGAGATTGGCAATTAACTAAATAAAAGGAGTTTAAAATGAACAACACACAAAAGGACAATTTGTTTTTAAGCGGAGGCATAATGTATTTGCAGCCTTATTTGCCTGATGGGAGCTTGAGTGAGCAAAAGTTTGATATGGGTGCGACAGAAATTACCCTCACTAGAGAGACAACTACCGCTACGGCTTTTACAAGAAGTGCTGGATTAAAGCAAAAAATCGCAGAAGTCGTAACCGAAGAGAACTATACGCTTAAAATCAAGTGCAATAGCTTCTCTCCTGCTAATTTAGCAAATGCGCTCGGCTCTGAAATTAAGGTTGTCTCTTTTGCTGCAGGCGAGAGGCTTCCTAGTGGAGAGGTGGCGGATATTGAGTATAGCTTTATCAAAATTGATGCAGGAAGCAACCCTTTGCTTAAGGCAAAACTCATTTTTGTAGGCACGCCAGTGCAAGCAAAACAAGTTATCGGCGTGGTATATGAGGCAAATATCAAAATGAGCGGTGATTTGCCTTTGATGAGTGAGGAATTTGCGACAATGGACTTTGAGGGCAGTGCGAACAAAACCGATGAGGGCTACTATACGCACTATATTCAGCAATCCGTAGAGGAAAGCGGACAAAGCCCACAACCGCCCACACCTACACCAGAGGAGACGCAAGAGCCTACAAGTGAGGTAAGTTTTCAGAGCTAAAGCAACGGCAATCGTGAGCGAAAACTCACAAATGTGAGTGATTTAAAAAAATAGGCAAGAGATACTCTTGCCACCATAAAATAAAATCGCACGAAGTGCCACCTTGAAAGCGTCATCGGGGTGGGGGATATATAAGGGGGAGGGAGCGATTTCGCAATTCAAGCCCCTCCCCCTTATAAAAGAAAAGGAAATAAAATAGTTAAGGAGAACACAATGAGTAAAAGTTTTGTATTTAAGGTAGAGCGAGGAAGCCTTGATTTTGATGCGATTTTAAGCACAGGGGAGACACTCAAACTCACTATATTAGAGAGTAACACCAACCAGCTCCAAGAGATTGAGGACAATAAAGAATCTTTGAGTAGCTTAGAGCTCACAAGAAAGCATTTGAGCGAAAATCTCAAAGGAGAGAGGGCGCAAGAGTTCATTGATGACTTAATGGAAAATGGCTCTTTGGCAGATTTTTATGTGGGTATAAACGAGCAATTTAGAGCACTTAAAGGTATCAAAAGAAAAAACTAATTCGCTGGGCAAAGGAGAGAGCGTTTTTAGCACAAGATAAGCAATCTGTGCCTTTGCCCATTGTGTTAGAGGATATAGAGGAGCAACTTTTGGCTCTTGGATTTAATCTTTGCTTGGAATTTAATGTGGGAGGAATGAGTGTTTTTAGGCACATTAATTATGCCATTTTAAAGGATTTTTGCCTTGTATATGGATTTGATAGTTTGGAGCTGCTGGGGTTATATAAAGAAATGATTGTGGAGATGGAAGCAATATGAAAAAAGTAGGCTTTGAAATTATCTTTAATGTCAAAGATGGCTCATTGCAAAAAGTCAATAAAGAGCTAGATTCTACAGCCAAAAAGAGCAGATACGCAAAAGAGCAAACAAGCTTATTAAATAAACAAGGCTCTGCATTTGGCTCTAGTATTGGAAAACTCACTCTTGGGCTTGGGGCTTTAGGGCTTGCCGCTCAAGGATTATCAATCCTTAAAGATGTGCTTGTTCAACCCATAAAAGAGGCGGTTGCGCTTAATGCACAATATGAGAATCTAGGCAACTCTATCGCCTCACTCATTTCTATTAACCACGAAAATATCACAGCCACAGGGGAGGTATTAAGCGCACAAGAAAAATGGCAACTCTCCTTAAAGGAATCCCAACAAACCATTGATGAGCTCAAAGAGAGTGGCTTAGAGTTAGGCTACTCTGTGAGTGATATGAGCGATATGTTTAAGGGATTTTACTCTACTGCGGGTGCTTCAATGAGCCTCTCTCAAGCCAAAAATGCTATGAAAGCCATAGCCGCAGCTGCAAATGTAAGTGGTGTAAGCGTGGATTCTCTAAAGGTTACATTAGATTCTCTAGGGAGTGGGATAGCCAATACCGCCACAGATTTTGGGCGATTTGTCAGTGCTATGGGGCTAAGCACAGAGGAGATGAGCAAGGCAAAACAAGAGGGCAAACTCTATGAACTCATTATGGAGAAGTTAGGACCCCTAAGTGAATCTGCTGCTTTTAGTGCAAATAGCTATGCGGTGAATATGGCAAAACTCAATTCTGTGATTGATGATTTGAAACAATCCGCGATTGCGCCTTATTTTGAGAATATAAAAAATGCTATCGCCTCTTGCACCGATACTTTAAGTAAAAATAAAGACAAAATAGTCCAATTTGCCCAAGCTATAATAGAGCACGCGCAAAATATGGTCAAGCCTTTTATTGAATTTGCAGATACGTTGTATTCTACTTTGAGTGAGGCTATATTGTTTGTAGCTCGTGCTTTTGGCTATGCTAGCTCGGAGGGCGATGCGTTTAATGTTATCCTTAATATCGCCCTAAGTGCTTCAACTATTCTTTCTCACGCTTTATCTAGCTTAGTCAATAGCATTAAGCTTGTTATCAATTCATTTAAACTCCTTATTAATAGTGCGCAGGTGGCATATCACGCCATAAATGCGGCACTTAGCTTTGGTGAAAATAGTGCCTATCATACCAAGCAAATAGAATTGCTCAATGCCAAAGATAAAGAGCTCAAAAATGCAATTATGGGCAATATCAAAGGCTATGCGGAGATTTATGCCTCTGGGATAGAAAAAATCAAAGATATTTGGAAACAAAAAACCAAAGAAGATAAGCAAAAACCCAAAGAGCAAAGCACTCTTGTGGGGAAAAGTGCAAATTCTGCGAATTTTAGCAAAAATGGTGCAAATAAGGGCACATCTGAGCTAGATTTGTTGAGGAGCTATTTTGAGAGTGAGTTTCTTTTGAGAGAGAAAAATATCGCGTTAATGCAACAAGGAAAAAACAAAGAATTAGAGCTAGAAATTCTCCGCTATGATAGGAGCATTACTCATCTCAACCTTGAGCTTAAAGCAAAGATTAAAAGTGGAAAACTCTCTATTTCTCAAGCAAATGAGCTTTATTCCCTAGAACTTAAGCTCCACGAGCAAAAAATGCAGCATATACGAGAATATTCACAAACATATGAAGACCTCAAGCGCAATATCAATTCTGCCCTTGATGAGAATATCAATAGCGCATTTAATGGCAAGTTTAACAATTTTCAAAGCCTAAGCACGCAAATATTTTCATCTATGCAAAGCTCTATCACCAAAGGTTTTGCTACTTCTATCTCTGCTGCTTTTATGGAAACACAAGTAATGGAATCTATGACAAAAACGCTCTCTTATGCTATTGAGGGTGTTTCTAGTAAGGGTGCGCTTGGAGGCATTGTTGGGCAAATTAGCTCTATACAAATAGGGGATTCAAATCTAGGTGAAGTCGCAGGCGTAGCTCTTGCAGGATATGGTATGGGTAATGTCGCTGGTGGCTTGGTTGGCAATTTTTTGGGCGATGAAGCAAATGCGCAAAAAACGCAAAAGAGTGCAAATAATGGCGCAATGGCAGGAGCTGCGGCTGGAGCAGCGATTGGTAGTTTTGTGCCTGTGATTGGCACAGCCATTGGCGGGATTGTAGGCGGACTTGTTGGAGGCATTGGCGGGGCGTTGTTTGGGAGCTTTAGCTCAAGTAAAAGAAGCACCACCGCAAAGGGCATAGAACTCACTCAAAGCGCGACAAAGCAAAATGTGAGCGCACGCGAATTTGCCGATGTCAAAGAAACCAAAAAGAAATATTGGGGACTTAAAAAGAGCACGAGCACTTGGAGGGAATTTTATGCCGCAGATAATCAATCGCTAAGGAATATCAAAAATGCCATAAGGGGCTATGAATACCTTTTGGAAGATATTGGCGGTGGTATCAAAGAGATAGTCATCAAACAAGGGCAATACAAAGATTATGCAGATATTGTAAATGCTGGGGCAAAGGAGCTCATAAGAAGCTTTTATGACGCTCCAAGCAAGGCTTTAAAAGAGCATCATATCGCCCCAAATATTGATGAGATTTATAATGTGTGGGCGGAATATGCTAAGAGCGTGGATAAACAGGTAAGCGAGGCATTAAGTGAAAGCCTCACTGCCTTTAGCACTACGGGGCAGAATTTTCAAACTTGGCTGTATAACTTTAAAGGACAAAGTGAGCAAGCCTTAAAATACCAAGAAGAGCTTGCGCGCAAGCAAGTGCAGAGAATCACCGATAGTTTGGGCGTGAGTGATATAAATATTGATAATTACCTAAGCTATCGCGAAGAGGCGATAAAAAAAGGCTTTGACCCACAAACCATTGAGCAAATTAATGCTTTGGGTGAGGCTTTAATGCAAAGTGCGGACGCGAGCAAAAAATACGAGGAAGCACTCAAAGGCGAGAATAAAACCAAACTCAACCTCATTGACCCCTTTTTGGAGAAAACAAAGAAGCTAGAAGAGTATAAAATGGAGCAAGATAGAGATAATGAAAAGCTCCAAGTGAATATGCTCACTACACTCAAATCACTTTTGCGCACAAGCCAAGAGAATTTAGAACTTTTGGGCGGTGGGCGATGAAAATCCTAACACGTGGTGATATTATCATTATGGAATCTAATCTCATTGAAAGCAGCGCAAGCTTCAAGCAAGGCGAGGCATACACAAAGGGTGATAAAGTCAATGATGGCAAATTTATCTATCAAGCTTTGAGCGATAATGTGGATAAGCCCTTGAGTGAGCAAAGCGTATGGGAGCGGTGCGGAAGCACGAATGAATGGGCGTGTTTTGATTATTATCTCAATACCCAAAGTGAAGCAAAAGAGGAGATTTACCTTAACTTTAGCTGCTATGGTGCAAAGGCTTTATACATAAGCGGACTTGAGGCGAAGTATTTAAGCATTGAAGTGATAGATTCGCACACAGCAAAAGTGATTGAAAGCAAAGAATATAAGCTTTATGGGCAAAATATTGCTTCTTGGAGCGAATACTTTTTTGGGCATTGGGGCAGAAAATTTAAGCGAAATATTTATTATGAATGCTCCACTTTTACGCGTAATGTGAGTTTTAGGATTAGGGCGTATGGCACAAGTATCGTGCGTATAGGCTCAATTATCTGTGGGGATTTATTAGAGCTTGCTACCACGCTTTATGATGGGAATGCTATCTCTATGCTTGATTTTTCCAAAGTCCAAACAGATGAGAGCGGCAACACACAGCTCACAAAGGGCAATTTCAAGCGCACGAATGCTTTTAATATCATTGTCCCTGATAGTGAGCTAGATAGGGTGGGCTATGAATTAGCGGAGCTAAGAGGCGAGGCGGTAGTGTTTGTGATAGCCACAAACTATGAAGTTTTAATCAATTTTGCCTTTCTTAAAAATCACGAGATACTGCTAAGCAAAGTCGGTAGAAGCATTGTGAGCATTGAGATTGAAGGATTGATATAAATATGAAGGAGATTGTATGATTGAACGCATTAAAACACCATTTAAAGGGCTTTTTAAGCCCAAAATCAAACTTAATCCTATTTATTTAAACGATGTTCCCTCATCTTTGCCTTATTCAAAGGTAAAAAGTGCCTTGAATGCGGAGAGTTTAAGCGAACTCATTGCGTGTTTTGAGCATTTTAAACGTTTTGATACGCAAATTGCAAGTGAAATCAACAAGCGCAAGGTGCAGCTTATCGGAAAGCCCATTGTCGTAGAGAGTGAAGACACACATCAAGATATGTTTTTAAAAACCTTGATTAAAACGCGGCATTTTAGGAAATTCCTCTATGAATGTAGCTCATCTTTAGCCTATGGATTCAGCTCTTTTGTTTTAAACTATGAGCAAAACGCACTTGGCGGAATCTATCCTAAGCCCGATTTTATCTCGTATCGTTATTTTGAAAGCGACCAAGATAAAAGAGTGTATGTCGCACAAGGTGGCAACAAAATGTATATTGATACAACAAATGAGATTTGGACACATTACCACCCAAATGATAGCGGGAATATCTTAGAGCAGAGCTTGATGTATAAAATCGTGTGCATCGCGAGTTTGAAATATGCCTCATTAATGAAATATATGACTTACCTTGATAGCTTTTCTGTGCCGCCTATTATCATTAAAAGTGATGGGGCAAATTCCAAAGAGGAGGCAAAAGAGATTCTTAAATCCGCCCTTTCTCTAAGGAGCAATTCTGTGGCACTCTTTGGCGCAAGTGATACGATAGAAGTGATAAATGGCAATGTGGATAAAGGCACATTTTTGGAGTTTTTGCGCTATTGTGATGAGTGTATTTCTAAGGTTATCACAGGGCAGGTTTTGGCTGGAAACTCCACGCAAAATGGCACACAGGCTCTAGGACTTGTGCATAATGAAGTGCAAAAGAGCGTGTGCGAGTTTGACGCACTGCTTTTAAGTGAGAGCATACAAGGGCTTTTAGAGGAGACTTTAAAGCTTAATTTTGCCACCCCTGCACCTTTTAAATTTGAAATTGATACCAACACCGAAAAAGATGAGAAACTTCAAGCCGATACTTATTTGATTTTATCTCAAATGGGTGTGAAAATCCCACTAGAGCATTTAGAGAAAACCTTTAAAATCACAGGCTTATCCTATCAAAGCAATATAGAATCTACACCTTTTATATCAGATGCGCCAAATCTTAGTTTAAACAAGATTGGGGATACAGAGCAGACTATCCACACTATCAAGGGGCAGACTGATTTTGAGCTTTTAGAGCTGCTTAAAGACTGCAAAAACTATGATGAGGCTATTGCTACACTCTCCAAATCCTACACAGGAGAAGACTTGCTTGTAAAAGAGCAAGAGCTTATGAATTATTTGCTCAATGCCAAGCTCTTAGGCTTTGAAAGTATCAAGGAGGCGTAATGCTCCATTTTGATTTTTCACTGCCACCCACCGCTGCCATTGCCTCGCTTCAAGCCAAAAAGCCCGAAGTTTTAAAAGATGAGGCGCGGCTTAAGCACAATATTTACAATCGCGTCTTTACGATTAAGGGCATTGCCGATGTGGATTTATTAAGCGATATACAAAAGAGCTTGAGTGAAAATCTGCTCAAAGGTGAAGACTTTAAGATATGGAAATCCCAAGCCCAAAGCTTGCTTGCAAGTGCGAATACCGCGCTTAGCCCAAAGAGATTAGAGCAAATCTATACGCAAAATATCCTTAGTGCATACAATCAAGGGAGAAAAGAAGCGCAATTTGCCCTCAAAGGTGAGATATATTTGCGTTATGTGAGCGCAAATGATTCACGCGTAAGGGCAAGTCATAGAATCTTGCACGGCATTGTCTTGCCAAGAGAGCACCCCTTTTGGGAGAAGCATTATCCGGGGCAAGATTTTGGGTGCAGATGTAGGGCAGAAGCCTATACCAAAGGGCAACTAGAAAGAGCAGGGCTTAAGGTCTCAATGAGTGAAGAGGCACTCGCAGCTTTCAGGGCAAATCCACCAAAGCCACAAAACGAGGATAATCTCAAGGATTTAAGGGATATTATCGCCGCCAAACTTAATGCCCATAGGGGTAATCCTCACGCCCAAGTAAGACTTAGAGGGATTTTAAGAGAGTTAGAGCAAAGAAATGAGCGATTTAAACGAATAAATGGGCTTTTTACCCAAGCGGCGCAAAAGCAAAATAAGAGTGTAGATTCTAAAATTGTGTCTATTGCTAAGACTACACCAAAGCTTAAAAATGAGCTAGGCACAAATGCAGATGAAATTTTATTGAGTGGTTGGACACTACGCACACATACTCATCATAGCAATGTGGATAGCTTTGATTATTCATTAGTGGAGGATATGCTAGGGAGTGAATATAGGGTGAAGCATAGCAAGGAGGGGCATATTGTGTATTTTTCTAAGCTAGGTTACCACTATAAAGCTGTATTTAAAAAGGCAGTCAATGATAAGGGGGAAGAAGAGATATATTTGCAGAGCTTAGTTAAAGGAAGTAAAAAGATATGAGGTCGCAAACCTCTTGACTAAGTGCTGGAAGCTGATTTCCAACAATAACCCTTTCAGAGATAGCTACTCCTCTTAACACGCTCCCGTGCAGACAGCTAAATTTTTGGCTTAGCAAGGAGCATTATACCACAATTTTATAAAAGGAGACACAATGCCAAAAACCATACCCCTTGCACAATGTGTAAAAATAATGCAAGATATGCAAGCTAAAGCCAATGATTTAGAGCCTGTAATGGCGCATATTGCTAATGCTTTGTATAATAGCACAAGTCAATCTTTTGAGAAAGAGAGTTCGCCATTTGGGGAGAAATGGACGCCTCTTGCTCCCTCTACCCTCAAAAAATCAAAGGGCATAAAGAAAAAGCTCATAGATAAGGGCAAGCTGGTAAAGAGTATCCATACTGCGCACACTTCCACACAGGCAAGCATTGGCACAAATATCAAATACGCCGCTATTCATCAATTTGGCGGTTATGCAGGGAGAGGACATAAAAGCAAGATTCCACAAAGAGCTTTTTTACCCATAGATAAAGAGGGCAATATCCCAAAGAATGTGCAAGAGGATATAAAGGAGGCAGTCATAGATTATATGCTAGAGGACTTTAAGTCTTAGCTCGTAAAGCTACTTATAATGCCTCTTATCCGCCCTATTACTTCTATTTCATTGAGTGCATAGCTCATTGGGGCATAGGCTGGATTGGCACTTATGAGTTTTATGCTTTGTCCGCATATAAAGCAATGTTTGATAAATAATCCCTCAAGCGTCCTTATCGCATAAATCTTACCATCTTTGATGTTTTGTTCATTCCTTGAGATAAAACATAAGCTCCTATCGCTCATTATTGTCTCCATACTATCGCCTAGAGCGATAATCATCTCACAAGATTGTATATGCAAAAAATGCAAGATTTCTGTATCAAAGAGCACTTCTGTGTAAGGAATATGCTCATTTATGCAGCCTCCACCAGCGGAGGCATTTGCCTTATAAAGACGTAATATTTTGTATTTCTTTGTTGCTTGGGCGATTTGCTTAGCTTCTGCTCCATAAAAGAAAGTATTAATAGATATATTTTTACTCTGTAAGAAATCCATTATAGCCTTATAGGGGATTCTATCTTGGAATTTGGCTTGAGCGAGGGTATTGGGGTGTATTTTTAAAGCCCTTGCCACATCAATGTCTTTGGGCTTTGGGATAGAATCTGTGGCGAGTATGTCTTTAATGCGCTCAATGCTTTCTTTGCAGGTGAGTTTCATTGAAATTCCTTATGATAAATAAGCCATTATATACATATTTTTAAGAGCTTGGCTCAAAGATTATGTTTTATAAGGAAAATCCTTTTAAAGGGCTTTTATTCAGGCATTGTCGCTCTAGCAAATTGAGTATTTAATGGCTAAAAATGAGGGGGGGGGGGTGATAGAGATTATTCAATAAAGTTCAATAAAGGCTTAAGAATCTTGGTGCTTTTTAAGAGTGTGTGAAATGCTCCTCACGCGCTCTTATGGAGATAATCCCACGATTGCAAAGATTGAATTAGAAAAGAAAATGAGTTATAATAAAATTTCATATATGAAATCAAAGTAAAATCTCTCACTTTGATTTCAAACGCGAAATGACTTTGATTTCATATGCGGAAATACAGA
>NZ_JAPHNC010000012.1 GCF_026241255.1 Helicobacter sp. MIT 21-1697
GGGGCTTTAGAGATTCTTTGATAGAATCTCTAGGCTGATGTTTTTAAGTTTTTATATTATTTGAGGTAACTTAATTAAGTAAGATAAAAACTGAGTTGATATAAAATCAATTTTACATTTTACTATCTCATAGGAGTTGTTATGAAAAAATGTTTTGCAGTTTTAGCATTAAGCTTGGGTTTAGCTTTTAGTCCGCTGTGTGCGCTAGAGAGTAAATCTCTTAGTCAATCTGATATAGAGTTTCTTTTTGTTGCTGACACAAATAGCCTCAATGTGCTTACTCTAAGCGATGAGGAAATGAATCTTACACAAGGTGAGTTTTTTGGTTCGTGGTTTATAAAATGGATAAATCCTAAACCTATATGTTGCTTTCTTAGAAAATAGATTCTAGTTAATATCAAATCCATAAAGAAGCCTAAATTCAAAAATGAAGTTAAGAATCAGAATCTATTTGTTTTGCCTTTTGCCCTTTGTGCTTTGGGCAAAGCCTGTGAGTATTGATGAGATTTTCACACCCAAAAAGCAATTTAAGATTCTCGGCTCATTTTCTTATATCAATATTATGCGGAAAAATTCATCTCCCGCATTGATTTCTGTTCCCTCAAACATTCACGGAATCCCAAATATAAATGATTCTATCAAAATCCCCTTTTGGAATCACAATAATATCAATCAAGACTATCTCAGTTTCTCACTTCAGGCACGATATGGGATTTCTAAACGCGTAGAACTTTTTAGCACCCTCAATGCCTTTTGGCAAAGAAGCCTTATTGATGATAATGCAGGTAATTTCAATTCATCACATAATGGGGATTTTAGCTCGCTTAGTGTTGGATTCTTAGCAGAGGCAAAAAAAGAGGGCAAAGCTCCAGCAATACTTATTGGTGGCAGCGTAGATGTGATTGATAAGACTTATTTCGCCCTTGCACAAGAATCTTCACAATCTCAAAAGTCTTTACAATATGGTAAAGGCTATTCTCTCTTTGCCACGAGTTTTTATACGATTGACCCGATTGTGTTTTTGCTCCAAGCGGGTTTTGGACTCAATCTCCCCAAATATTACAAGAATATCAAGCTTGATAGTGGCGAAACCTTTAGCCTTAGCCCCATAGTATATTTTGCAGTCAATCCCTATGTGTCTTTAAATTTTGGTGTGCGCTATAATTATCAGAGCAGAGACAAGCTCAATAATGAGATTATCTCCTATACAGGCTCATCACTAGGATATACTTTTGGCGTAGCGTATGAAATCAAATCAAAGCTCATTCTCTTTGCCGATGTAGAGCGACTAGATACGCATAATTTCTCAAGCAATGCGCTTAACATATCGCTCTCATATAGAATCTAATGCGTATCTTTAGCACTTTTCTTATCTTTTGGAGCATTTGTCTCGCCGATGTGCATATTCATCAAAAATCCTTGTTTTTTCAAAAGCCCATTGCCTCTTGGAGTGAGATTAAAGATAGGAATCTCACCAAGCAGCAGTATGATTATAGCTGCGGGAGCGCTTCTCTCTCTACGATTTTGACTTATTATTACAGCCAAGATATAAGCGAAAAGGACATTTTGGACTTTTTACTCACGAGCAAAGGCATAGATGTAAATAAAAAAGAGGAGATAGAGACAAATGAAAACCTAAGGGAAAGCGTGAGTTTTTCGTTTTCAGATTTGGCTTTATTTGCCCAAAGCAAAGGATTTAAGGCAGTGGGTTTAGCATTAGATTTAGATGCTCTCTCTACGCTTAAAGCGCCTGTGATTATCTATGTGAATGTGCGCGATATGGAGCATTTTAGCGTTTATAAGGGCAAAGATTCGCAATTTGTGTATCTTGCTGACCCAAGTCTAGGCAATATAAAAGTGAGCATTGGCAAATTTGTAGAGATGTTTTATCAAAGAGCAGATTTGACGCACCCGGGCAAGATTCTAGCGATACTCCCTACACAAGAGACAAAAATCAACGCAGCTTTTATGCAGCATACACAAGATTCTACATTAACTTATGAAAGCATTAAACAAAGAGCTATTCAGTAAATTTTAAAATATTCTCTTATAATGTATATGATAGCTTGAAGTGTTGTCTATGGTAGTATTAAGCGTAAAGTGTATATGCTGTGTGGGATTGCTATGCGTTGAAGCGATAAGATAAGAAGTGCTAAAGCCAAGAATTGCTCCCGTACCTAAAGCTTGTTCTTTCACGCCTTGTGTATCATCACTACCATAACTATAAGCCATCATTGCTAAGGGAAGTATTTGCATTACATCGCCATAAAGTTCAAATCCACTTTTTTGCGCACTTTTACTCTGTGAGGATACAATACAAAGTGATAATATTATCCCCCCCCCCCATTGATTTTTGTATTGCACTTATTATAATATAAATAATATAACTTATTTGGGAATACATTTTGCTTGTTATCTCACATATTAAATTAAATTGCTTAAGGAGTGTAATATGTTAGATGCAATGCAAAATGCCATTTTAAATAAGCCAGATTCTATTTTAGAGAAACGTCCAAATTCTCCATCGGCAGAAGTGAGTAAGTTGGAAAATAAATTTGAAAATATCCTTGCCAAGCAGCAAGTAAAGCAATCCCAAGCCAAAGAAGCACAAAACAAAGAAACTCAAGATGCCGCTAAGGAAACTAAAGCAGATTCTAAGGGTAAAAATAATGCAGATGTCAAATCAGGCAAGTTGCCTGCTCAAAGTGCCACTACCAAAAATGTTAAAAATGCCGCTGTGAATAAAAGCGCAAACACACCTTTTGATTTTAAAGGCAAAGAAAATGTGAGTGAGGAGTCAAAAATTGGTTTGCAAGAAAAAATTGCTAAGTCATCTAAGGAGGTTAAACCACAAGATAACCCACTTTTAGAAGCCTTAAGTGCCCCTCTTAGTGCAGGAGCGGCTTCATCACCTAAGGCTCTTGGTGATAAAAAAGAGGCAAAACCAGAAAATAAAAATCAAAATGCGCTTACACAAAAGCTTCCAAGCTCAACGCCTTTGTCAGCTCAAAGCGCACAAAAGAACGCAACTCAAGCTCCTAAGACATTAGGCGATGTAGAATCTCTTGCTAAATCTCAAGGGCTTAATCCAAGCAAAATAACATTACAAAATGCAGATAATCCCTCTACGCAGACACAAGAACTTGCTCAAGCACAAGAATTTAAGCCCAAAAGTATTCCAGCTTCAGCAAAAGAGAGTATTTCATATGAATATGAAAATAATGTTGATAGGATTGCGATTGTGCAACGCGGCATAAAAAAGCCTAAAAACATTACAAGCAAAATCTCAAATGAATATCCGACTAAAAAGTCAGATGATGAGAGCGGTGGTGGATTTTTCTTAAAGGATAGACCCCAGATTGGCTAAGGGGGAAGTAGAGGAGGAAAATCTCCTCCGCAAAGCGATAGAAAAAACACAAAAGATAGAATCTCAATCTGCTGATACTATTATTGTATCTCAACAAAGCACGAAAGAGAAGTTGCTTAAAGTGCAAGGTGAAAATGGGGAATCTTTGCATTTACAAACTCAAGAGACAAGAGAGATTCTTATCAGTGAGGATAAGCCAAATAAGCCTAAAAAAACCAAAAAAACTAAGGCTACAAAAAAGAATGCAAATGAGAATGAGATTATCAACGAGGATACGCAAAAAGTTTCGCTCAATAAGAATGTAAAGAATAATAGAGCAAAAAAAGAGGTGGATATTGCCCCAGATATGGTTAAGATAGAATCTCTTATGATAGCTAAGGGAGAGGTTATTAAAGAACCTAAAAATATGATAGAAACCAACATCATTGATGAGGCAAAAAATCTTAATTTTGAAGAGAATCTCTTACCACAGATGCAAGAGAGTATGCAAAAGCACCCTGCTAAGGCATCATCAAATAATACACAGAGTGCAAAAAATAGCACAAATGTTCTACTAGAGAGCCTAAGCACTCTAGCTACATTCCAAGAGAAGAAGCAAGAGAAAAATAATGAGAATAAAAAAGAGGCACACAAAGAGAATAAAAAAGAGAAAAAGGGCATAGTAGTAAATGAAAGCAATGCCTCAAAGAGTGCCGCACAAACAGAGGAAATACGCTCTAAGGCTGAAAATACAGCCCAAGTTAATGAAGAACAGGTATTAAATGAACAAGAATCGCTTACTTTTGAGGAGATTTTAACTCCTACAAAGGGTAGAAAAAAACAAATAAAAGCCAAAGAAGCTGAAGAAAGTGCAGAATCTAAGCCAAAATCTACACTAAGCAAACAGAGTGCAGAAATGAGTAATGTGAGGGAAAACCAACGCACGCAGATTCTCTATCGTTCTGCTTTGGCAAGAGAGAGTATGAGAAACTTTGCTCAAAATTTGCGTGAAGAGGTGCTCAATTATAAGCCACCTCTTACAAAATTGTCTATGGAGCTCCACCCGCAAAATCTTGGCACTTTGGAGCTTACGATTACAAAAAAGGGTAAAGATTTGCATATACAAGTTGTTTCAAACGCCACAGCTGTGGGATTATTTTTGCAAAATCAAGCAGATTTTAAAAACAATCTTGCACAGGTGGGCTTTGATAATGTGGATTTGAGTTTTAGTTCAAATAGCAGTGGTGGCGGAGGAAAACAATCAGAACAAAATGCCTCCCAATCAAATGAACATAATCAAGAAGGGAACAAAAATAGCTTAGAAGATTCCCAAAGAGAAGAGATAAATGTGATGAATATCACTCTTCCCAAATATGCGTAGATTTTATAAATGGAGTAAGTAATGGCGATTGATTTAGCAGAAGTTACAGGTAGTGCGGCAAAAATAGCCAAAGAAAAAGAAAAAGTGCGCAATATCAATGAGCTTGATAATGATGCTTTTATGAGGTTATTTTTGGAACAACTTAAAAACCAAGACCCTACTGCGCCTATGGAGACAGATAAAATTATCACGCAAACTGCTCAACTTACGCAAGTAGAAATGCAAGAGCAAAATAAAAAGACGATGGTTGAAGTTGCAGAGGCGATGAAAAGCACACAAGAGACGAATAAGGAGCTTAAAGAGTTTCAAGCACAAATGAAAGAATCACTTGAGGCACTCAATCTCGGTATGCAAGAGAGTGCAAAATCAAATGTCGCTACTGCCCAGCTCAATGCACTTAATTCAGTTTCAATGATAGGTAAAATTGCGGAAACTGATGTTTTTGGTGTGAATGTGCAAAAGGGCAAGGGAGTGAAATTTTCTATTTATTTTGACCAAAAGATAGACCCACAAAAGGGCGATCCGATGATATATATTTTTAATAGTAATAATGAAATGATAAAAAGCATTTCTCTTAAAGATAGGGCAAATCAAAATGGTTATTTGGAATTTACTTGGGATAGCCTTGATGGTCAAGGGCGACAAGTTGATGATGGTGTATATAACATTCGTGCAGAATATAATCTTGATGAGCACACTAAACAATATCACACTGCTCGTGTAGGTAGGGGCGAAGTGCAAAGTATTATTTTTGATAAAGGCTCTCCAATGCTTAGAATGGGCGATATGATTTTACCACTTGAGAGTGCTATTGAGTTCTATAATAAGGAACAGACATTATGAATGGGACGCTTGTTAATTCTTTTAGCGGCATAAAAACACATCAATTCGGGCTAGATTCTATCTCAAATAATATTGCCAATGTCAATACCATAGGCTACCGAGAGAATATCCCGCAATTTGAAACGCTTTTTGCCAATAATATGGATTTTTTAAATGCAGATTCGCCCATTAATAATGATATGAATTATGGTGCGACAAAATCAAGCAATGCTATTTCCACGCGCAGTGGTAGCTACAAAGCAACTGATGGTGAGTTTAATGTCGCTTATGAAGGCAAAGGCTGGTTTATTGTGGGTGAGCAAAAAAGCGGTTCATTTGAGATTAAAGATGATGGCTATGAGAAAAAGCAAAAAAATTACTTTACGCGCGATGGCTCATTTTTGCGCGATGGCGAGGGCTATATTGTCAATGCAAGTGGATATTATATGTATGGAGTGGATTTGGGCAAGATAGAAGATGGTATTTATACTTCAAATAAAGATGAAGAAAAAGATTTTGAAGCCCTTTCTTCTGGCAAACTTACTCCTATGAGGATTCCTCAAAACCTCTATTATCGTCCTGTGGTTACCACAAAGCTTGATATAAGCACTAATTTGAATAAAAATGAGAATGCGATTTCAGCAGTGGCATTTTTTAAAAACAAAGAGGGTGAGTTTGATATTGAACGTTTTATGAATACAGATGTAAATGCCTTTGCCGCAGATGATGTACCACTTAATGCTTCAACCTATAAAGAAGTGCGCATTACGCTCAATAAAGAGGGCAAAAAAGAAAATTTAATCTTTAAATATGGGCAGGGTGGAGCAGATGAAGGAGAATTTCATACATTAAATGATTTAAAGAATCTGCTTCGTGATAAAGCAGGTTTGGATTTGGAGGTAAGTAGGAATCCAGATGGCAAAGTAGGCGAAAAAGTAAGTTTAGAAATACGCAATAATTCTTATAAGAATCTTGATGTTGAAATTGGCGGAAGTTTATTTGAAAAATTAGGCTTTAAAGGTAAAAATGACCATTTTAATAGTGGCGTGGGTGTGAATTTTAATCCAAATAAGGCGTATGAAAAGAATGCTATTGTGCAGTATAAAGGTGCAGTATTTATGCGCACAGGTGAATTAGGAAAAAGTGATAACCCTTTTGCAGATAGTGAAAATTGGCGTATTCTTGATACAGGAGCACTCCCTGAATGGAATAATAATACAACTTATCTTGAGGGGGATATAGTAGCAAGTGAGGGTAAAATCTACCGCCGTATCAATCAAGCAGGGAATAATCCTATTAATGAAGGAAATTGGGAAGAGTTAGGGAACACAGAATCTAATCTTCCCCCAAATTATACTAATGATACGACTTATCAAGTCGGTGATATTGTCAATTATGAGGGGCGATTGTATCGTAAAATAATAGATAGCGGCTCAAGCAACCCAAAGCTTGATAATGTCGGGTGGCAGCAAATATATAGTGATAGTTTTCATAGTGATTTTATTCAAATCCCAAGCTATCAAACCAATGTTGAGATTTATGATGAAAGTGGTAAGAAATTTCTTGTGCAAAGTCGTTACTATATGCTTTCTTCAGGCAATCCTGAATCTTCACCTCCTACAAGGGAGCAGTGGGAAGTGCATTCTGCTGTATTTGACCAGCACGGGGAGATTATGGTAAGCCCTGATTATGTGGTGCATAACATTGAGTTTGACTCTGATGGGAATCCCATAGCCGAACCTGTGGAACTTCCATTTGGGGATAAGAGTGTGCAGTATAATATTGCAGGGACAAAAGATTCTAAAAGTTCTAATTTTGTATATAGAGATTCTGAAATTTTAAGCAAAGACCAAGATGGACGAACAGAGGGGCATTTGCGCGATGTGCGTATTGATAAAGATGGAATTATTTTCTTAGCTTTTGATAATGGTGCGTATGAACCTATGGGACGTATAGGGGTTGCAGCTTTTGTCAATGATCAAGGGCTTAGAAAAGTGGGTGGAAATCTTTTTGAAATGACAGAAATGGTTGTTAATGGTAATGCAAATACGATTAGTGGGCGTCCGATTTTAGGTTGGGAGGGCTTAAATCTCAAATATGGCTCTGTGCTCTATAAGCATCTTGAAACAAGCAATGTTGATGTAGGAAATGCTTTAACAGAGCTTATTGTAATGCAGCGGGGATATTCAATGAATGCAAGGGCTTTTACTACCGGTGATGATTTGATTAAAGAAGCACTTAATTTGAAACGTTAATATTATAAGGCTATCCATTCTTTTGGTAAAATGAGTGAGCTTTGGTGTAGAGGGTTTGCTGTGCCTAAAAATACACTTGGCGCAATGACTATTTTGTGTGGATTCTCTATGAGATAGGCTGCCCACCAACTAAATGTAGAATTGGCAATGATAGCATTTTCACACGAGCGCATAAGCTCCATTTCTTGTGCAGCACTGCCCTCATCATTGCCTTCTATAAGGCTAAATTCAAGTCCTTGTGTAGATATATGTTCATTTGAAGTGGATTCTTTGGTGAAATGAGCCTTGCAATAGGAAATGTCATTGCTAAATATAAATAAATGAGCATTTGGGTATATTTGTTTTAAGGTAACAAATGCTCTCTCATAATAAGATTTGCCAAGTCGCACAAAATGCTCATTTTGCTTTAAAAGATAATCACCGCGGCGGATATGCACAAAGGTTGCATTAGGAGTAGCTTTGATAAGAGATTTGTATTTTTGATTTATCTCACTTAAGGGAGTAAGGAGAGTGAAATCCTGCCGAATTTGATGGGTAATATGAGCAAAATACGCGAGATTATGAAAATATCCATAAAAATACGCATAATGAGGAAAACTAGAGGGATTATAAAAGACTTGCGAAAGCAAAGAGGGAGTTTCTTCATAGGCGTAGCGGTAGCCACAGCGGCGATAGGCTTTGGGAATGAAATTTTTGTAGATTCTATAAAGTTTAAATAACGAGTCATAAGAAGCAAAAAAGGCTTTGCTATCAAAATGAAGGTTAAGTGGAAGTGAGAGCGCAAAGGAGGAAAGCTCAAGATTGCGAATAGTAGGTTGTGGCGTGTCCTTTGTGTGTTTGTTTGTAAGAAAAAAAGAGCATTCGCAAATCACTTCATCTTGTGTAAAATGCTCTAAAGCTTTGGCAAAGGCATAACCAAACATTTGATTACCAAGTCCGCCCCAAATACGAACAACCAAGTCTAATCCTTGTTTATGCTTACTTGAAAATCCCATATTTTGCACTGATAGCCACATAGTTTGTGGTATCAAACTGCTCACGAGATTCATTATAAGAAGCGATATGATAGAGAGATTGATTAGGTAAGATTCTATAAATATTCATATTATAAGTTTGAAAAAAATACCAAAAGTCTTGAAAATAAGTGCGCGTGTCAATGTTGCACCCACCAAATTCAAAAGTAACCATATCAATGCTATCATCTTTAAACATACCTAAAGCACCATTAAGCACATCAAGTTCGTGCCCTTCAACATCAATTTTCAAAAGATGAATATGCGGAATCTGGGCTTTAACGCAATATTTATCAAGTGTTGTGATATGCACTTGCTCACTTTGATTAAAATCAATATTATGATGTGTTAATCGCCTTTGAGTGAGACTTGCTAATCCTGAACCTTGTGCATTAGAATAAAGAGTCATTGTTTGCTCATTCGCGCCTAAACCGCAGTTATTAAGAAAAACGATGGGATTGTCAGAATGTGTGGAGTGAAGTATTTTAAAAGTATAGTGTGAGGGTTCAAAACAATGGATTTGAGTATTACTTGCCCCCCCCCCCGCTTAAATGCTTCAAACATAAACTCGTGTATTTGCCAACATTTGCCCCTACATCAAAAATATATAAAGGCGTATTTTGTGAGGCAAAAGCAGAGGAAACAATTTTTATTATTTTTTCTTCTCCACTATCATATACAAAAGACCCAGAACCTATGCCAAGTGAGTATTGTAACTTTCTGATAAGTTTTTCTCGCATTCTTATGGGAAATCGTTGAAACATACAAACTCCTAATTTAAGATGTGCTCTCTTGAGAATACTTTTCTTGATAAGCAAGCAAACGCAAATTCTCTTGATTGAGTTCATAATCTTCATCAAATTTTTTACGCACTACTTGTTTAATAAGCTCAAAGTTATGATTATCCTCTTGATTATTAAACATATCAATAACAAGCGTGTAAAGCTGAATATTTTGACAGAGGCAGTCAAAGGCTTCTTGTCTCTCTTGGATAAAAAGCTCTTCATCTTGTGTGTATTCTTGGAGCTTGATGACAATATGGCTAAAAACGCGCTGAATCAGATGAGGTTTGAGATAAGATTCTAGAATCTGCGGTAGGGTATCAAGTCGTGCTTCAAGCTCTTTTTTTTGCATAAAAAGGAGCACAGGTAATATCATCGCAATATGTTCAGTATTTTTATCAGCCGAATGTGATTCAAGCTTGAGCCATAATCGCTCTAAAAAGCTATATTTGTAAGATTCTAGTTTCATATGCCCTCTTTATATAGTTTCATTGCAAATCTCTGTGCCTATACCTTGTGTAGTAAAAAGTTCTAATAAGAGTGAATGTTCTATGCGCCCATCAATAATATGGGCTTTTTCTACGCCATTTTGGACACAATCTATACACGCTTCAAGTTTGGGTATCATACCACCACTAATGATGCCCTGCACTTCAAGTTCTTTGATTTTAGAGGGAGTGAGTGAAGAGATAGGTTCTTTGTTGCTATCTAGCACACCTGCAATATCACTAAGAAAAATGATTTTTTTTGCATTTAAGGCTTTGGCTATATGACACGCAGCAATATCCGCATTGATATTATAGCCTAAATGTCCAGCACCCTCTCCTGTGGCAATGGGTGCAATAATAGGCACAAAGCCATCATTGATGACATTGAGCAAAAAGTGAGGATTGACTGCTGTAATCTCACCTGTATAGCCAAAAGCACCATTATCCTTTGCTTTTGCTTGAAGTAAATGTGCGTCCTTGCCACTTATGCCTACGGCTTTTGCGCCGTGAAAATTCAAAAATGCGCTCAATTCTTTGTTAATCTCCCCGCTTAGCACCATTTCTACTATGCGCATACATTCTGCGCTTGTTATACGATAGCCATTTTGAAATTCACTCTTTATACCCATAATATCAAGCACTTCGTTGATACGTTTTCCTCCGCCGTGAATGATGACAGGCTTTAAGCCAAGCATATACATTATGACAATATCAAGGGCAAACTTTTCTTTGAGTTGTGGATTGATTTGAGCTGCGCCGCCATATTTGATAACGATGATTTGTCCACGAAAGATTCTGATAAATGGGAGAGAATCTAGTAATATTTTCACAACTCTCGCATTTTTTTGCATATTTTGTCCCTTATTCAAAAATGAAATGCTATTATATCTCAAAATCTAAAATAAAGGACAAGCGATGAAAATGGTTATACTTGATGCGGATACTTTGGGTGCGTGTGATTTAAGCGAAATAGAATCATTGGGGGAGGTGGTAAGCTATGGCTTTACCTTACCAAATGAGCGCATAGAGCGTTCTTTGGGAGCGGAGATTCTTATTACAAATAAAGTAGTGCTTGATGAGAGTGTATTAAGTGCATTGCCTGATGTGAGGCTTATTTGCATCACTGCCACAGGTATGAACAATGTTGATTTAGATTATGCTGCAAAAAGAGGGATTGAAGTAAAGAATGTGGCAGGATATTCTACTACCTCTGTGGCTCAACATACTTTGAGTATGGCATTAAGCCTTTTGGCACGATTGCCTTATTATGATGAGTATTGCAAGAGTGGAGATTGGTGTAAGAGCAACATTTTTGTGCATATTAATGGCGGCTTAAGAGAGATTGAGAATCTGCAGTGGGGTATTATTGGTTTTGGCAACATTGGGCAACGCGTAGCCACACTTGCTCAAAGCTTTGGTGCAAAGGTGAGTTATTATTCCACAAGCGGTAAAAATACACAAAGCGGCTTTACGCGTAAGGAATTAAATGAGATTCTCTCCCAAAGTGATATTATCTCTATTCACGCACCACTTAATGATAAGACAAAAAACCTCATTAATGCTGCGAATTTGCCATTGCTGAAAAATGAAGCGATACTCATTAATGTGGGACGAGGTGGAATTGTGAATGAAAAAGATGTAGCCCAAATCTTAAAGAGCAAAGTAATGTATTTTGCCACTGATGTGCTTGAGAGTGAGCCTATGGAGGCAAATCACCCATTTTTAGATAAAACAATCGCAGATAAACTCCTTATCACTCCTCATATTGCGTGGGCTTATGATAAGGCAAGGGGACGATTACTGAAGCTTGTAGCGCGAAATATCCAAAACTTTATTGATAAAAATAAATAACAAAGCTCAATATGGCATTAATGAAGAAAAATTATTATTGTTGTGTGAAATTATGGGGTAATTAAAGTTGATTTCTCCGAATATTTATTTATTTTTTTTTTTTTGTATTAATTTAGATATACTTGAGCATTCAATTTAAAAAAGAGGGGGAGGGGTTAATGAGTGAGGAGAAAATTGTTAGTGGTTTTTTGGTATCAAAAACTGACCCAAAAGGTAAAATAACATATTGTAATCAAGCATTTATTGATATTTCTGGTTTTACCGAGCAAGAGCTTTTAGGAAAGCCTCATAATATTGTGCGGCACACTGATATGCCACGAAGTATTTTTGCATATTTGTGGAAAAAAATCTCAAACAAAGAAGAAGTCAATGTGTATGTTAAAAACCTCTCTAAAGATGGGGGTTATTATTGGGTTTTTGCGAATGTAACACCATCTTTTGATATGAATGACAATATTATAGGATACTATTCTGTGCGAAGAAAACCAAATGCAAAAGGGGTAAAACTCGCTACCGAACTCTATGCTCAAATTAGAGAGGCGGAAAAAAATGGTGGTATAGAATCTGGTTTGGCATTTTTTCATAAGTATTTTCAAGAGTTGGGTGAAAGCTATGAAAATTTCATTTTGCATACGCAAGTAGAGCAATAAGGAGGCGGGAAATGATTATTGCGATTTTAAGCATTTTATGCATTCTTTTAAGTGGATATATTTTTATCCTACAACAAAAAATAAAACAAGATAAACAAGTAACAAATAAAATTGGGTACTTGATTGATGAAGTATTGAAGGGTAATTTTGAACCAAGGATAACACATATTGGTAATACTGAAATTTGCCGTATTGCGCGAGGCTTGAATGAGTTGCTTAATAATTTGGAAACTTTCATTCGGGAAAATAATATTGTGATTCGTAAATCTTTGGAAATGGGGAATTTTAGACCATTTTTGACCGATGGAATATTGCCAAATTTGCAAGTAGTGGGCACTTATGTTAATAATAATGTAAATGCTAGTAAAGAAGTGGCAAAAATGAGTGCAAATAGGGAACTTAATTTCGCCCTAAAAAATATCAATAAGAATCCACAGCAGCAGAAATTTATACAGGAGAGTTTTCATAAAAGTTTAGTGCTTTTAAATGATATTTTGTCCAAAGTATCATTAATGGTGAAATATTCCCAAGAGAATCGTGCTAATATTGCTAACTCTATGTCTATGCTTGAAGAAGCACGAGAACTTGTTGCAGCTAATAATGAGGCGGTTGGCGGGCTAAGCGAACGTTCCGGAGAAATTAATTCAATTATTGATGTAATTAATCAAGTGGCAGACCAAACAAATCTTTTAGCACTTAATGCTGCCATTGAGGCAGCAAGAGCAGGGGAACACGGGCGAGGATTTGCTGTTGTGGCTGATGAGGTAAGGAAACTTGCTGAAAAAACGCAGCATTCTACAAAAGATATTTGGACGCAAATCAATCGCTTTCAGCAAGCCACGAGTGAAATTTATGAAAACTCTCAAAAAATGCTTGAACAGATGAATGATTTTGGTAATGTGATGAATGGATTTGAAACAACTTTTAAAGAGATTAACTCTTATTCTTCTGAAATTAAAACTTCTACAACAGCTATCAATGTGCGTTTGAATGGCAATATCTTGATGACAGATTACCTCATCTTTAAAAGTGATGTGTATGATGATATTCTTAAAGAAGTGAATGATGAAAATCTCACAAATAATATTGTGTCAATTTTTGATAACTGGTTGCACAGACGCGGTAATGTGTATTATGCTGGAACAAAGACATTAGAAAATGTCATTAATGCTCACAAGAGTATTGTAGAATCTGCCAAAACTGGTTTAAATGATGCGCTTTCTTGCAACGAGAATAAATGTCATTCACACATTATTGA
Organism: Helicobacter sp. MIT 21-1697; assembly: GCF_026241255.1. Taxonomy (NCBI): domain Bacteria; kingdom Pseudomonadati; phylum Campylobacterota; class Epsilonproteobacteria; order Campylobacterales; family Helicobacteraceae; genus Helicobacter; species Helicobacter sp. MIT 21-1697. Next base: position 13,847 of record NZ_JAPHNC010000012.1, read on the forward strand.
AACATTTAAAATAATGGAAGAATCAAGTGAAAATCTTTTTAAAGAACTTGATGGAATTATCAGCGCATACAAAGAAGAAAAAAATCCTAGTATTTAACTTTTAAAGGAGTTAGATTCTAATAGGATTTAGAATCTTGAAGGATAAAGCGAAGATAAAATTATAGACTTTTTGTTTGTTGTTTTAGATTTATTTTTGCACCCTAAAATGAGCAATCTATAAACATATAAATCTTTAAATGCAATAGAATCTATGAAGTAAAGATAAACACGAATGTGGAATATGAGGCTATGGTTGAATATTATGAATACGGCTTGATAGGATTGTTTGTTATATGCTTCATAGCAAGCACACTTTATCCACTTGGCTCTGAAGCTTTTGTCATAGGGTTTGTGGCGTTTGGATTTGAGCCTTTAGAAGTGTGGATTGTCGCAAGTGTGGGTAATACGCTTGGAAGTTTAAGCACTTATTATTTAGCCTACTATGGGGGAGAGCCTTTTATTGCAAGATTTTTTCCCAAAGCACACGATAAAATAACTCTCCTTGCTCCGCGTGTGCGAATTTATGGTTTTATCTATGCGTTTTTAGTTTTTATGCCTTTTATAGGAGATATATTTGCGCTTGTGCTTGGAATAGTGCGTTATTCACAGATTTTAAGCATACTTGGTATTGCTTTTGGAAAAATGTTGCGATATGCTGTGCTAGTTCTACCTTTTGTGTTATGAAATTATTGTTTTGTTGATGTTAGAATACGAGTAATATAAAAATAATGTAAGGAGGCTCTTATGCCATTACTTGATAGTTTTAAAGTTGATCATACAAAGATGCCAGCTCCTGCAGTGCGCCTTGCAAAGACTATGCAAACGCCAAAAGGAGATAAAATCAGCGTATTTGATTTACGCTTTACGCGCCCAAATTACGAGCTTTTAAGTGAAAAAGGTATCCACACAATGGAGCATTTGATTGCGGGTTTTATGCGAGAGCATTTAAATAATGCGCGTGTGGAAATTATTGATATTTCGCCTATGGGCTGTCGCACAGGATTCTATATGAGTGTGGTAGGTGAGCCAAATGTCTATGATGTCAAAGATGCGTGGGAATCAAGTATGCGTGATGTTCTGCGTATTGCTGATGAAAAAGACATACCCGAGCTCAATATTTATCAATGCGGCACAGCAAAAATGCATTCTCTTAAAGAGGCACAAGATATTGCTCAAGCTGTGTTAGACAAGGGTGTAGGTGTAATGAACACGCAAGAACTCCTTTTAAAAGATTTTGCATAATTTTTTGCAATAGGCTATATAGCCTATTGCTCTATGTATTTGTTAATATAATTTGAATAGAATTAGCTATTAAGGTTGTCTATGCAACATTTAGTTATGTGTTATGCCTATTTTTCATTTGTAAATAGGTTTTTAAGATGAATGGGAATTGAGTAAATGTGAAGGAGATTGAATGTATTTGTATAAATATTGCCATTTGATTATGGCTTTTGTTTTTGTATTAAGTTTTATATCGTGTTCAGATTCCGATAAACAAGGCAAAGAAATGCCAAGTCTTAAAGTAGAAACCCAAAGTATAGCACATCAAAATGTAGCATTGAGCTTTGAATATGCTGCACGATTAAAAAGTATCCAAAGTGTGGGTGTATATGCACGAGTGCAAGGTGTGCTTCTTTCAAAGAATTTTAAAGAAGGTGATATTGTCCAAGAAGGGCAGTTGCTCTTTAAAATTGACCCTGCGCGCTATATTGCAAAGGTCAATCAAGCTAAAGCGCAATGGCAGTCAGCAGAGGCAAATTTTATCAAGGCAAATCGGGATTGGAAACGTGTAGAGAAACTTTATAAACAAGGCGTTTATACGATTGACCAATATGATACTTCGCGTTCAAACTTCCTTTCTGCTCAAGCAAATGTAGCAAGCACTCAAGCTGTGCTTGATGATGTAAAGATTGATTTAGGTTATACTGATGTGGTGGCAACTATTAGCGGTAGAATTGGTATGCGTAGCTATGATGTAGGGAATCTTGTAGGTGCAAATGGGCAAGAAGTGCTCACAACCATTACGCAATTAAGCCCGATTTATGCCGAATTTGCTATTCCTAATACAGATTATTATTTAATGCGTGGATTGGAAAATGCGCGCATTCAGGTTGAATTTGTGCTTGGTAATGGCAAGGTATATGACAAATTAGGCAAACTTGATTTTGTTGATAGTGTGCTTGATGCACAGACTTCTACTATTAAGGCGCGCTCAATTGTGGATAACGAAGAGCATAAGCTTTTGCCTAATGAATTTGTGCGCGTGCGTTTAAAGGGCTTTGAAGCGCAAAATGCTATTACTATCCCTCAAAGTGCTCTTTTGCAAGATTCTCAAGGAAGTTATGTATATATTCTAAAAGATGGCAAGGCGAAAATCGCACGCGTTATACTCGGACAGAATCTCCGCAATAATCAAGTGCTTATTGCAAGTGGATTATCAAATGGCGATGTGCTTGTGTTAAATCAACTTTCAAAGATTCGTGAGGGTATGCCGCTTAGCCCAATTACTCAAGGGGAGTTGCAAAAAAGTCAAAACAAGCAAGATAAACAACAAGAGCAAAAATAAGGAGAGATTATGTCAAGATTCTGTATTAATCGTCCTATTTTTGCAATGGTGCTTTCAATCGTTATTACACTTGTGGGTTGCATTTCAATATTTATTTTGCCCGTAGAGGAATATCCACAAGTCGTGCCAAATGAAATTATGGTGCAAGCAACTTATAGCGGTGCAAGTGCAGAAGTGATGGCAAACACGGTGGCAAGCATCATAGAAGATAGTATCAATGGTGTAGAAGGTATGCTTTATATGAAATCTTCTTCAACTTCAAGCGGCGTGATGAATCTGAGTGTATTTTTTAGCAATGATACAGACGCGGATATGGCATTAGTCAATGTAAGCAACCGCGTTCAAGCTGCTCTTGCTCAACTTCCCACAGAAGTGCAAAGAGTGGGGATTACTACACGCAAAAAGTCTTCTACGATGCTTGGGGTATATGCAATGTATTCAGATAATCCTGCGCATACTGCTACTTTTGTGGCTAATTATGGGATTTTAAATGTTATCAATGAACTTAAACGTGTGCCCGGAGTAGGTGATGTAACTGCTTTTGGCTCAAGGGATTATTCAATGCGAATCTGGCTAGATATTGATAAACTTTCACAAAATAATCTTACCCCCTCCGAAGTGGCAAAAGTCATTTCTGAGCAAAACTCCCAATTTGCAGTAGGCTCTTTTGGTAAAGAACCTGTGCGAAGTGATATTGCCTTTACTTATTCTGTAACAACACAAGGGCGTTTTGTGAGTGCTGAAGAGTTTGGCAATATTATTATTCGCTCTAATAACGATGGTTCAGCATTGCGACTTAAAGATGTGGCAAAAATTGAATTGGGCGCAAAAGATTATAGTGTGAGTCCTTTATTTAATGGGAAAGATGCAGCAGCATTTGGTATTGCTTTGCAACCCGGAGCAAATGCACTTGATGTTGCCGATAGTGTAGAGAAAAAGATGAAAGAGCTTTCACAAAGCTTCCCTGCGGGATTGCATTATAAAAATGTCTATAACACGACTGATTTTGTGAAAATTTCTATTGATGAAGTTAAAAAAACTTTTATTGAAGCTATCGTGCTTGTAGTGATTATTATGTATTTTTTCTTACAAAATTTTCGTGCTACGATTATTCCTGTGATAGCTATCCCTGTATCTATTATTGGCACATTTGCAGGTATGTATGCACTTGGATTTTCCATTAATCTCCTTACTCTCTTTGGGCTTATTTTAGCCATTGGGATTGTTGTTGATGATGCGATTATCGTTATAGAAAATGTAGAAAGAATCCTTCACACAGAGAGGAAAGAAAATGGTGAGAAATATTCAGTAAAAGAAGCTACGCTTAAAGCTATGAGTGAGATTCAAGGACCGGTAGTGGCTATCGTGCTTGTGCTTTGTTCCGTATTTATCCCTGTGGCATTTATTGGTGGCTTTAGTGGAGCGATTTATAAGCAGTTTGCTATTACGATTGTTATATCCGTAGTCATTTCTGGATTCGTTGCTTTGAGCCTTACTCCTGCGCTTTGCGTGTCTATTTTGAAAGCAAAAGAACCTCAACCTTTTTATCTTGTCAAAAGATTTAATGATTTTTTTGATTGGCTTACGCATAAATTTGGAATGCAAATAGGGAGGGCATTAAGGCGAGGTTCAGCTCTTTTGCTTTGCTTTGTGGCAATTATCGTAGTTACTTGGGGACTTTTTCAACGATTGCCAAGTTCTCTTGTGCCAAGTGAGGATAAAGGAAGTATGATAAGCTTTATTCAGCTTCCACCCGCAGCTTCGCTTTCTCGCACTACCACAGAGGGCAAAAAAGCTTTAGCTATTTTAGAAAGCAATCCAAGCGTAGATTATAGTTTTCTTATCGCAGGTTTTGATATGCTTGCAAGTGCAGCACGTTCTTCCGGGGCAGTGATTTTTGTAACGCTCAAAAAATGGAGTGAGCGAAATGAGAGTTCTTTTGAAATGGCTAAAAAGATGATGGGCATATTTAATGCTAGTCTTGATGCTTTTTCTCTTGTAACTACGCCACCAGCAATTATGGGCTTATCCACGGTGGGTGGTTTTGAGATTTATATACAAGATAGAAATGGTGGAAGTATTAAAGATTTAGAAAAATATGCAAATCTTCTTGTAATGGAGGCAAATAAGCGTAAAGAACTTGTCGGTGTGCGAAGTCTTTTTAGTGCAAATATTCCGCAATATCACCTCACTCTTGATAGGGAACGCGCAAAGGCGATGAATGTTAATATTGATGATGTTTTTACAACAATGCAAAGCACTTTTGGACAACATTATGTCAATGATTTTAATCTCTATGGCAAAACCTATCAGGTGAATGTTCAAGCACAAAGCGAATTTAGAGAATCTCCCGAGGATTTAAGTCGTATTTTTGTCAAATCAAGCAATGGCGATTTAATTCCTATTAGCGCACTTGTGCATTTTGAACGCGTTATTGGTCCAGATATTGTAGATAGATTCAATCTTTTCACAAGTGCGAAAATCATTGGCAATGCGAATGAGGGTGAGGGGTATTCAAGTGGTGATGCGTTGCGCACAATAGAAGAGATGGCAAGAGAAGTGTTGCCAGAGGGTTATACTATTGCTTATTCAGGCACAAGTTATCAAGAGAAAAATGCAAGTGGCACAGGTAAGATTGCATTTGTGTTTGGGCTTGTTTTTGTGTTTTTGATTCTCTGTGCGCAATATGAGCGATGGCTTATGCCACTTTCTGTGCTTAGTGCTGTGCCTTTTGCTGTTTTTGGTGCAGTGGTAGCTACGACATTGCGAGGGCTTGATAGCGATATATATTTTCAAATTGGATTAGTTATGCTTATTGCCTTAAGTGCCAAAAATGCTATTTTAATTGTTGAGTTTGCTCAGCATTTGCACGAAAGAGAGGGGAAAAGCATTATGGAATCTGCCATAGGTGCAGCAAAATTGAGATTCCGCCCTATTATTATGACTTCACTTGCTTTTAGTATAGGTGTGCTTCCTTTGGTTCTAAGCACAGGTGCGGGAAGTGCAAGCAGACACGCTATTGGCACAGGCGTTATCGGTGGAATGCTCGCAGCAACATTTATAGCAATATTTTTTATTCCGCTTTTTTGGAGTTATGTTGCACGATTAAGCCAATGGCTTAAAAATAAAATGAGCTAAGTTATAAAAACACATTTTGATATGTTTTTAAAATCCCTTCTTTGAGGGAGTATGTATGCTTCCAGCCTAGAGAGTGGATTTTGCTCACATCGCTTAATTTGCGCATTGTGCCATCAGGTTTGCTACTATCAAAGCAAATCTCCCCCTGAAATCCCACAATATCTTTAATCAAATATGCCAAATCCTTGATAGAAATATCCTCGCCTGTGCCGATATTAATTTGCGTATTGCGGATTTCTTTGTTCCCTTGTATATATAAATCCTTAAAGTCCAAATGCTGCATAATAAACACACACGCATTCGCCAAATCCTGTACATACAAAAACTCTCTTTTGGGATTCCCACTTCCCCATATTTCTATGCTTTTTACAGAGATTCCAAATCGTTGTAAGCTTTGTAAAGCCTCTTTTTCATCATTTGTATTCAGATTCTTTACAATCTCTTGGATTCTTCCCTCTTGCAAGAGCTTTGCTAAATGGAATTTACGCAAAAGTGCAGGCAAAACGTGAGAATTTTGTAAATCAAAATTATCATTTTCACCATAGAGATTTGTAGGCATTGCACAGATGAAATTTGTGCCATATTGGAGATTATACGATTCACACATTTTAAGCCCCGCAATTTTGGCAATCGCATAAGGCTCATTGGTGTATTCTAGCTCACTTGTTAGAAGAGCATCTTCGCAAATGGGTTGGGGGGCATTTTTAGGATAGATGCAAGTTGAGCCCAAAAAGAGCATTTTCTTTACACCGCTCATATACGCATTGTGGATAATATTATTTTGAATGGCAAGATTCTCATAGATAAATTCCGCCCGATAAGTGTTATTTGCCAAAATCCCGCCCACCTTTGCCGCGCATAAAAACACATATTCAGGCTGCTCTTTGGCAAAAAATGCACTCACACGCTCTTGTTGCGTCAAATCTAGCTCTTTGTGAGTTTTAATCAGCAGATTAGTATAGCCTTGATTTTGGAGTTCTGTATAAACTGCACTGCCTACAAGTCCCCTATGTCCAACGACATAGATTTTAGAATCTTTTTGCATTGATTTTCCTTTAAAATCTTCATTCAAAATACCGCATAATTTTATATCCGCCCTCTTTGAGATACACATCTTTACGCATTAGTTTTAAATCACTTTCCATCATATCATTGACTAAATCTTTCAAATCAAATTCGCGATTCCAGCCTAGCTCTCTCTCTGCCTTGCTTGGGTCGCCAAGGAGTAAATCCACTTCTGTTGGGCGAAAGTATCGTTTATCTACCGCAACGACTTCTTGCCCGATTTTAAGATGATTTAAATCTAGTCCAAGAGTCGCTGCTTTGTCAGTATCTAGCGCACTTACAATACCTTTTTCATCTGCGCCGCTTCCTTGAAACTCTAATGTAATGCCACAATAGGCAAATGCTAAGCGCACGAAGTCTCTTACTTGTGTCGTTTTGCCTGTGGCGATGACCCAATCCTCTGCCTTGTCGTGTTGCAAAATCAGCCACATCATTTTGACATAGTCTTTAGCGTGTCCCCAATCGCGTTTAGCGTCTAGATTCCCAAGATAGAGTTTATCTTGGAGATTAAGTGCGATTTTAGATGCTGCGCGTGTGATTTTACGCGTTACAAAGGTTTCGCCTCGCACAGGGCTTTCGTGGTTAAACAAAATGCCATTGCACGCAAACATATTATACGCCTCTCTGTAATTTATCGTAATCCAATACGCATACATTTTAGCCACAGCATAAGGCGAGCGCGGATAAAAGGGCGTGCTCTCACTTTGGGGAATCTCCTGCACTTTGCCAAAGAGTTCAGAGGTAGAGGCTTGATAAATACGTGTTTTGTCAATGAGTTTTAAGAATTTCACCGCTTCTAAGATTCTAAGTGTGCCTACACCATCGGCATTTGCTGTGTATTCAGGCGTTTCAAAGCTCACAGCTACGTGGCTTTGTGCAGCGAGATTGTAGATTTCATCAGGTTGGACTTCTGCGATGAGACGCGTGAGATTCATAGAATCTGTCATATCGCCAAAATGCAAATAAAATGGAATCTTTTTGTTATGATGTCCATCAAAGAGATGGTCAATTCTATCAGTGTTGAAAAGTGAGCTGCGGCGCTTTATGCCATGAACTTCATAGCCTTTGTTGAGCAAAAATTCGCTTAAATATGCGCCGTCTTGCCCTGTAACTCCTGTGATTAATGCTTTTTTCATTCCTAGCCTTTTTAAAATATAAAAATTAAAAATGTATTTTAGATTAGCTTTGCTTAAATCTCAAAGCGCATTATTTGCCAAGTGTGGTGTGCAAGAAATCATAGAGACGATTTTGGAGCTCAAAAATCTCACGCACGATAGGGTAAATATGTTCATCTTTAAGCAAGAATCGGTCATCTTCATCGGTTTTGAAATAATAAGGTTGAGATTCTATCATTGCACAAAGCATTAAAAAACGCAAACGAAGTGCTTTTAAGTCATTTTTTAAAAGCGAATCAAAGCTTTTTTCTTTATCGGCAAGTTTTTCACAAAGCAAGATAAGTGCCTCTTTAAGATGATAAAAATCCTGCATCAGAGTATCAAAAAGCTTTAAAATATGGGGTGAATAAAGTTTTTTGTCATTTTGACTTTGTTCAATAAGTATTGAGAGTTCATCAAGGCTTCGCACAAGCTTGTTTTGTCTTTGAAGCACCTTATTTTGAGAATCTTCTAAGTCTAAAGTGAGCGCACCAAAGTATTCAAGGCAGAGCTTGATTTGGGGCAATAATTCATCAGCACTATATCGTGGGTAAAGTATTTTAGAGATACAAAAAGCAAATAAAAATCCAAGCAAAATATCACCAAAACGATAGGCGATAAGCTCAATAAAATTATTATCTACAAGGGCAAACATCAGCACAAACTCAAGCATAAACACTAAAGACCACAGCACGAAAGGATAAGTTTTAAAATAAACGACCAAAAAGAGATTAAACACAAAGATAATATACAACAAAGGAGAATCCCAAGCCACAAGCACTAAGCCTACACCAAGCAACAATCCAATGAGGCTTCCAAGTATAGAATCTTTCCCATTTGTCTTAATCGTGCCGATATTTGGGTGCATCATTGTAACTACTCCAAGTGCAATCCAAGCGCCGTGATTAATTTGAAAAAATTGTGCAAAAAACATAGCAATTCCGATTGCTCCTGCATATCGGATACCATAAAACAGAGGATAGGGGTTATCTGTAAGGCTATCGCGCATATTTTTTAAACTCTTTGGTGTCGTATTTTCAACAAAAGCTTGAGATTGTAAAGAAGAAACTCGTGTGAAAGATTCTATTTTGGAATAAAAGATTTTAAGAGCGTTAATCCATTCCGAATCTGCATTGCTTTCCATAGCATTATGGAGGGATTGTTTTGTGATAGAGGGCTTTTTGCCATAGAAAATGTGTGAGAGTTCATTCAGATTTTTTGTCATCTCTTTTTGAGCCGATAGAAGCAGGGTAGAGCGATGATGTAAAAAATAATAATTCATCAAATCAAGCACATAGCATACACTTTCAAGTTTATAGAGATAAAAAAGTGCGCGTTTATGGTTTTTGATAAGATGAGCATCTTTGATTTTAGCAGAAGCGGAGGTGAGTTTGGACTTCAGCAAAGAGATATGATTGAGCGTTTGGGTTTTAATCGTATCATAATCTTTTGTGCCGAGATTCTCACTCATCATTGAAAGCTCAAAGAGCATAGCGACAAATTGTGTTTGAATGAATCTACCATATTGTCCAAAGGAAATAAAAAGTCGTATGCCTATGCTCACGCCTCCGCCGATAAAAGCTGCAGCTACGCATTGCCATAATGGGGTTTCAGGGTGAGAACCAGCATAAATATTTGCTACAAGTGCATTAATGAGGGCGAGAGTGAGTACCTTTGGCAAATCACTATCATACACTTCACTTATGCCAATACCAAAGGCGAGAATCATAGAGGGGATTATAAGCCAAAGACTTTCTTCCCATATCCCAAAAATAGGTATAAGTGCGCATACAAAGCCAACAAAAAGCACAAGATATTTCCAATCCATATCTTTATTGCTTCTAAAACCATTGAGAAAAAATACATACATTGCCATCATTACAGACCAAATGAGCACCTCTGCACCAAGAAGAGCGTAGCATATCGCGCCGCTAATGCAAAGCGCAATCATTGCTTTAATGGCATAAATAAGTCCAAAGAATCCTGCATCATAAACATAAATGAAACGTTTAAAAACTAGATTATGCAATGATGAGAGCAAATGTGGGTGCATAATTATTTTTTGTAATAATCTCCACTTGCGCCTATACATTGCTGTGTGCATTGATTATTGCTACAAATTGTGCGGCATTCTACACTTTGAAAATTACCCACAGGTTGTTTTTTGCTACTACAAGCATTCAGGCTAAAAATACAGAGAGTGATACATACAAGAGCGTAGAGTAATTTCATTATGACTCCTTTAGGATTGATAAATATGATATTGTAATATCCTATGGTTAAAATTGCAAATTATGCGTATTTACATACTCAATGTATCGGCAGTTGGAGTAATTGTTTGATAAATATACTTGTGCGGACATTTACACCTTTATTATTAAGATGATAACTTGTGTCAAAAAAGTATTGTGAATTAAAATGAGAATCTCTAAAGTCTCCATAAATATTGATATGATGGGTGGCAAGTTGAGATGTAAGATTTTCAATTTTTTGAAAAGTTTTAATATCTGTGAGGCTAAATAAAGAATTTTCCATAGTTACAGGATAAAAGAGAAAGATTTTTATATTTTTAGAATCTGCAAAGTCTTTTAGTCGTTTATATTCACTAAGAAAAAAAGAGGATACTTCTAATTGTGTATCAAGATAGGCATATTCTGTGTAAAAAGGTTTGCTATTTTCTTGTGAGCAAAAATCACCATTAGGGCTTGAAGACTTATAATTGTAACCTGCCCATTCCGCTGCTTGACAAGGAAGTGTTATCACTTCTTCGCCCATAGAGGGGTTTTGTGATATTATCATTTCTTGATTTACAATTTTTTCCATATTTGCTTGAATGTTAGATTGATTGGATTGGTAAGATGTGTATTTTATAAAGTGTATGAGTTGTGATAGTGTTTGTATGGGATTATTGTGGAGGAGTGCTAATACTACATCTATTATGTCTATATATTTATAATATCCATTTCCCCAACTTAGCATATTTTCTATATACCAATATTCTTTTGTCGGGGCATTGTTTGAATAATAGTTAAATTCTAATGGGAGTATGATAATATCTCCATTATGCGCTTTTGCTATAATTTTGTCAATATGATAATTTATAGGCAAACTAGCGTGTGTAGCGTAGTTAATAAATCTAAATTGAGTATTAGCTTCAATCATTGCTCCATTTAAGCCAAAGAGTGAGTTAGAACCACTTATGACAATAAGCCTTTGTTTTGTGGTTGGCTTATCATTAATCATATCTTTAATTTTATACATATCTTTAAGCCAAATTTCAGTATTTGCAAATATAGGAATCTTAATAAAAAAGCATACAATAGTGATGAGTGTAAAATAGCTTATAGCAAAGAGGAGTGCAGAAGATATAAAGATGACAATTTGTTTTAATCCTGATGATTGCATTAAATTTCCTTCAATTTTAAAAATTAAAATATAAAAATGGCGCGTTGTAATCTTGAGTAAGAAGTGTCAATACAGAGCATACAAACATTATGCCTACAAGCACAAATATTTTGTCATCTATGTGTTTTTGTAGTTTTGTAGTAGCATTCCCCACTCCCACACACACTATAAACGCTAATATGATATATATGAAAGTA
>NZ_JAPHNC010000013.1 GCF_026241255.1 Helicobacter sp. MIT 21-1697
GCTAAAGTGCAGATTTTAAGAAAATTTGGCTTTTATTTTAATCTTTTGCATCGCATAAAGCCAAACAAAAATGTATCTTAAAGCCTTTCAGAGCGCTTATGGCTTCATTCAAACTCGTTCCGGTAGTGATAATATCATCAAGCAATACACACCCACGAGATTGAATATCAACATTTTGAGCAAAAGAGGGCTTATACATAAAACCTTTAGGATTATCTTGGCGAAAAGCAAGGTTTTTTCCTGCGTATTTAACCTGATTTTGAGCCTTAAGCACTCCAAAATGAGCTTTGAAAATGCCTTTGCTCTCTTTTGAAAATACTTTTGCTATCACGCCTACGTGTGAATATGCACCATAGGGATAATCATCTAAGCCAACAAGCGCAATAGGAAAAGATGAATTTGTAAAACCATAAGAACTAAAATGTGTGAAAAAATATTCTGCAGCCCTTTTGGCAAGAAGACATAGAATCCGAGAGCCCACAAGATGATATTTACTTTGCATAAGAAAAGTTACATCTTCATAGCGATAAAAACTATACACTTTTATAGAATCTTGCAAGATTCTATAACGAGGCGTGAGAGGAATATGTGCAAGGCATTCTTTACAAATAAGGCTAAAACTCCATTTTTCACATACAAGGCATTTCATACATAATTCCAAACCATAAAAACTTCAATCACGCTCAAGCATTCATATGTTCTCTAATTTGGGCACAAATCCTCTCTTTATCCTGTGTAGCATCAAGCACTATATGTCTAAGCTTCATTTGTGTAACGACATTTTTAAAACATTGTTGAATCTCAAGCATATATGGAATACCTCTACTTTCAATATTATCGTGGCTTTTGCTTTCAATCCTTTCTTTCAGGCTTTGTTCATCAAGCTCCAAAATAACCACCAAATCTGGCAACATACCGCGCAAAACAAAATCATTCAAAGCAATGCTTTGTGCCATATCAATACCTTTGGCATACGCTATGCCTGATATAACGCTTCTATCTGAAATAATAAGCTTATCTTTGTGAGGGAGTAAAACTTGAGCATAATGCTGCGCTCTATCGGCAAGAAAAAGCATTAACTCTGCTCGTTCATCAAGTGTAAAATCATATTTTTTAGGTGCAAAAAGCACAAGTTCTCGTATATGTTCGCCTATTATACTTCCACCGGGCTCTTTGGTAAAAATAGCCTGTGGATAATGTGCTTTGAGTAATTGAATCTGTGTGCTTTTACCGCAAGTATCTATGCCTTCAATCGCTACATACATTACACGCCCCTTTTATGTTTGGCATAAAGTGAATAAATAAAATCAGCGACATTTTGTGGCACAAGATGAGAAAATGCCCCATTATGCTCAATGATTGAACGCACCACCGATGAGCTAATAAACGCATTCTCTAAAGTTGGCATAAAATAAATTGTTTCAAGCTCTGGATTCAGCGAAGCATTAGCATAACCTATTTGTAGCTCATATTCAAAATCACTCACAGCGCGCAATCCTCGTATAATCATTCTTGCACCCTTTTGCTTTGCAAAATCTGCAAGAAGCGTGCAAAAGCCCTCAACTTGCACATTTGCTAAACCTTGCGTGCCAAGCTTTAAAATATCAATACGTTCTTGAAGTGAAAACATTGGTCGCTTAGAGTTTGATTGCGCCACAGCAACAATTACATTATCAAAAATTTCCATAGAACGTTTAATAATATCCAAATGCCCATTTGTTACAGGGTCAAAAGTGCCCGGATAAATGGCTAATGTTCTCATTCAATCCCCTTTGTATCATATTTCCAACGTTGATAAAGCATATTTTCTATACACAGCGCATCAAACCACTTTCCTACAAAAAACCGCTCCATAGATTCTAAATCATTTGGCTTGGCATAATACCCCACACTCGGAGGGGCAATTATCACTCCAAGCAAAGAAAGCTTACTCATCTGCTCTAGTGCAATAGGGCTTAAGGGCATTTCGCGAGGTGCTAAAAGTAATTTTCGTCTCTCTTTAAGCATTACTGATGCACATCGCGAAATCAGCTCATCACACAATCCATTAGCTATTTTAGCAAGAATATTCATACTTGTTGGCACAATCGCCATTGCATCAATACCAAAGCTCCCTGAAGCTATCGGGCTATCCATTTGGTTTTCATTATAAATACAAAACCCTCTTTTATCCTTAAGTGCGAGAAGCTGTTGTGTAAAATTATCATCAATCTCGTGTTTTGCAACATCTTTTGCACCCTCACTGACAACCACAAATAACTCAATAGAATCTGGCACATATTCAATAAACTTTAAGCCTAAATGCACGCCACTCGCTCCTCCTATGGCAACTACAAGTTTCTTTATCGCTCTCATATACTCTCCTTAATCCCTTACCACTCATCATACCATATCATTCATACACTTATGACTTATAAAATCTCACCCTTGCCCTCATCAGTAATCTTTACGCGTATAATTTTTCCGCTGTTTGGATTTTGAGCGTTAATAATCTCATTATACACAGCATTTTGCCTTGCTACAAGCACAATTTCAGTTACAATACCACCTTCACGACTAAAAACACGAATCTTTTCTCCCTTTTTTACAATGATTCTGGGCTTGATTTTATCTTTTGTAATAGCTGTATCTGCACGAATATAACTCTTTGCGCCACTATTATAAAGCTCTTGTGCGCTCATATATTCTGCACCCACTCGTTCAAAAGCGATACGCTCTGTGCGCGTATTTTGTGGCGTTAAAGTATCATTAACATTAATATTTTGTGTGCTTTTAAGCACTTCAAGTACCCCTTCAAGTGTATAAGCAAAAGTGATTTTTTTAATATGTGAATGCTCTCCTGTGCGATATTTCATTACAAAAGTGCCGCTATTTTTTTTTAATGCAGGAGGTGCTAGTTCATACTCAAGCAATTCATATTGCTGTGGTAATACGCCTATTGGACGCACGAGCAGCTTTTTTATCTCAAGAGTTTTGCCATAATGTTGAATATACATTTTCTGTATAAATTCCAATGCCTTATCTTCACGCATATCACTTATAAAATTAAATTCTACAAATTCACTCTCAAAAGAGCTAATCTCATATCCATAACGCGCAAAAATGAGCTTTATATCCACACTTTTGAGCTTAAGGGTGAATTTATCAGGAGGCAAAGTAGCAATTTTAAAGCGCCTATCTATTTGAGGAAATATATCTGTTGAATAAATACTACTTTTATTCACTTGATAACTTTTTTGCAAAAAAAGCTTAGATGAAGGGATAGAAATATCATCTGCTGCCCTGCTTACATTTATGCTACTCATCAAAATAACAAGAAAAAGAAAAAAATGTTTCATTTTTGCACTCCCTTTACTTTTATTCTTTACTCAAGCACTTTTTGCACAAATGGAGCTAAAATCGCGCGCCTTAGTCCTGCAAAGTTGATTGTAAGCTGACATTGGCTTCCCTTGCCTTTTACAGATTCTATTACACCTATACCAAAGAGTTTATGTTGCACTTTCATACCTTTGCTAAATATCACTTCTTCTTGCACACCTTGAAACTTCTCGCGCAAAGGGAGTGTGGAATCATATACACCCAATAATCCACTCTCTCTTAAGAAACGCGATTGTTCAAGCCATTCTCTTTTACCTCTATGCAATCTGCTTTTTGCTGAACATAGTGTAAGAAAATCTTTTGCCCTTGTGATAGCCACATAACCTAATCGCCTCTCTTCTTGTATTTCATCTTCATCATTCCACAAAGGAAAAAACCCTTCCTCAAAGCCAATCACATATACATACTTAAACTCTAATCCTTTAGCCATATGTATGCTCATACAACTCACGCATTCTCCTATGGGTTCATCAGTAGGACTTGCTAAAGCAATATCATTTAAAAAATCTTCAACTTGATTGCTTGGATTGACAATAGCATAATCACGAAACATACCATAAAATTCCTCAATATTCCCCTTTCTATCCACCTCATCAAGCCTACTAAATGTAAATACAATATGCTCTTGCATATCCTCAATCACATCTGCTAAATCTGTATATCCTCGCCACCGCTCAATATTTTGAGCCAGCTCTAAAAGCGCATTATATGCCTTTTCTCCAAGTGCTTCTTGACTCTGTTGTGGATATTGAATAATGCTTGAGAGGCAAGAGATGTCTAAATCTTGCGCAAGTTGTTCTAATTTGAGCTGCGTAACCTTGCCAATCCCTCGTCTAGGGCGATTAATAATGCGCAAAAATGAATAATCATCATTAGGATTGACAATTAATCGCAGATAACAAAGTAAATCTTTAATTTCTGCTCGTTCATAAAAACGCACTGCCCCGACAAGTTTATAGGGAATCTTAGCACGATTAAATCCCTCCTCAACACTGCGTGAAAGTGCATTTACACGAAACAAAACTGCGATTTCGCTAGGACTAACCCCTTCAGAGAAAAGCGTTGCAATATCTTTAGCAAGAAATGCCGCTTCTGTGCTTTCGTTTTCATTTTCTATTACCCTTACATCTGCTCCTGCACCTTTCATACTCTTTAAATTTTTACCTAAACGCTTACTATTATGTGAGATAAGTGCATTTGCAGCATTGAGAATCTGCTCACTTGAGCGGTAATTTTCCTCTAATTTCACCACCTTTACCTCATCAAACTCATTAGGGAATCTTAAAATATTATTCACATCTGCCCCACGCCACCCATAAATACTTTGGTCATCATCACCCACAACACAAAGATTCTTATGAGAAAAACATAAGCGTTTAAGGATTTTATATTGAATCTCATTGGTATCTTGGTATTCATCAACCATAATATACTGATATTGCTCGCTCATTTGCATTGCTATATCTTCATCTTGAAGTAAAATCGCATAAGTAAGATAAAGCAAATCATCAAAATCAAGTAAATTTTTGTTGAGTAAATAATCCTCATATTCCCCATAGATTCTATTCATTAGCTTATATTCCTCACTATGAGCATAAGCTTGTGCTTCCTTTGGAGAAAGAAAAGCGTTTTTCATATTTGAAATATAATAATCAAGCTGCGAAATAGGACGAATCTTACAAAGGGATTTTAAAAGAGCGCGTTTATCATCAGCATCAAGCACAACAAAATTTGCTTTTCTACCAAGTTTGGCAATATGCAAACGCAAAAAAATCAACCCAAAACGATGAAAAGTGCATAAAAGCGGTGGAGATTCATAGGTATTATGCAAAAGTGCTAAGGCTCTCGCTCTCATTTCCTGTGCAGCCTTATTAGTAAAAGTCAGTGTAAGCGTAGCACTTGGGGGAATCCCAACCTCATCAATAAGATACGCTAAACGCGTTGTAATCGTTTTCGTCTTACCACTTCCTGCTCCTGCAAGAATAAGCATTGCTCCATCAATGTGTTTGACTGCTTGCTTTTGAGCCTCATTAAGCGAAATAATAGCCTGCTCAAGCATTTCTGGAGCAAGTGTTTGAGCAGAGGGTAGAGAGACTGACATAACTATGGTTTTATATCTTTGAGACTTCGTTCTACAACAGAAAAATCTGGCTTTTGAGACAAATAAGGCTTCGCTTCCTCATCGTTTAGCCGCTTCCAAATCTTTGTTTCACCTACAAAACCAGATTTATCAATACTCCCACGCAACTCCAATGTATCACCCTTAAGTGTTACTTTGGCATAATACTCCTTTCCTGCATCAAAATTATATACCTTGCCATTTTTAAACACATCACTCTTACCATCTCTTACAAGATTATAGATAAATACACTCCCCTTATCAAGACGATTTCTAAGAGCTGGATTCTCATTATGAATATCTTTTTTAGGTGGCGCACCATCTACATTGGCAAAACCATAAGCATAGTATTTATTGCCTTTTTTAAAAAACTCTACAATACCTTGCTGCCCTTTTTCACCTTTATGAGTCATATAATAACCCTCTAACTGCGCTCCCTGCACTGCTACACATAGACTAAAAATAATCATCATTTTACAATACATTTTTACTCCTCAATAATGTTTTAAAGCTTTGGCACGAAATTCGCTTTGTTTAAAATTAATTTTGCAAGTATAACAAAATATATTAGAATAGCGCAATTTAAATAAACACTTGCGCGAATTGACATACATAAATACAATGAAAGGTGAGGTACGATGAAATATAGCGCTATATTGCTCGCACTATGTGGCACTCTTATGTATGGAGTGCAAAAAACACCTATACATTATTACTCAAATGATGTCCAACAAAATCAAGCCTTACAAGAAGTTACCAAAACGCGTCAGGACTTGCTCTATGAGGTTGCAGGAGTAAAGTTTCCCAAACAAAAAGACCCGCGTGAAGGCTTATATGCACTTATAAACTTAGGTATAGTTCTCACACCTTCGCTTGGTTCAAGCAGTATGCTTGGGATAGAAACAGGATATGATTTTATATTTGGCAAACACCATTCGTTGCGCATATTTGGTTTTTTTGACCGCACGAATTATGGTGCATTTGGAGATTTAGAATTTGATGTCAATAAGCCCAATACAATGCAAATTTATCGCGGAGGATTCTCTGCCGAATATAGAATCTACGCCACGCGTTACATAGGATTTCGTATGCGGCTTGGCTCATTAGGTTCTTATAGTTTTTCACGTACAGATGGTGCGGCAATTCCTACTCTTACCACGAAGCGCAGCAAATGGTTTTATCCTACTTTCGCTTTTGGACCCATTTTTGTCTATGGCAAACACCACGAGCTTTTTGTAGGCTATGATTTACTTGATTATGAAAAAGAACGTGGTATGAGTGTCAATTATCTTAAATACTCATATAAATTTCATTAAAGGAAGATTCTATGCTTGATATTAAACAACTTTATGTAAATGCGAATGCTTTACTCAAAGGGCATTTTCTCTTAAGTAGCGGCAATCACTCTGACCACTATCTCCAATCGGCACGCGTGTTAGAAAATCCTGCTATCGCCGCCAAACTTGCCAATGCGCTCGCACAACAAATTAAAGAATCTAACATTGAAGTTGAATGTGTATGTTCTCCAGCTCTTGGGGGAATCCTTGCAGGATATGAACTTGCAAGGGCTCTAGGCGTGAGATTTATTTTTACAGAACGTGTAGAGGGACAAATGCAGCTAAGAAGAGGTTTTGAAGTAGCCAAAGATGAAAAAGTGCTTGTATGTGAAGATATTATCACTACCGGTGGTTCAGCTTTAGAATCTGCTCAATGTGTAGAATTTGAGGGTGCAAAAATAGTCGCTTATGCAGGATTAGCCAATCGGGGATTTTGCAAACGCGTAGGCTCAAGTCTCCCTCGCAAAAAAGAAGCGCGATTGCCCCAAGATGTCCCGCTTTTTGCACTTGAAGATTTTGTATTTAATATGTATGAACCACACTCTTGCCCTCTGTGCAATGCAGGAGGACAAAAAGCAATCAAACCCGGCAGTCGTGGTAATTAGATTCTATGGCAGCACACAAGCGTTGGCGCAAAGTAAAATCCGCCCAAAAAGCAACCTCATCAGCACATATTCCACAAGATTCTCAATGGATAAAAATGCATAATTTCTCACTCAAAAAACAATTACAACTTATGCACGCAAGTGAGCGCATAAAGGCATTTATCACCGATATGTTTATGATTAATATGCCTCTTTTGTATCTCACCACTTATGTTTTTTTAGATGGCAAAGAGGCTTTTACACACAATCAAAGTGCTATCTTTGCTTGTGGGATAAGCTATGGATTCATTACTTCACTTTTTTTAGCTCTCTCAACACAAACACCGGGCTACCGATATATGCGCCTTAGGCTTGTGCGAAGTGAATCTTGTGTAGATAAAGTAGGCTTTTTCAGAGCACTGACGCGGTATGTATTATGGGTTGTAGGGACAAGCTTTTTATTTGGCATTCTCATTGGACTATTACGCCGCGATGGCAGATGTCTGCACGATGTGCTGTGCAAAACACAAGTTATCTTATGCGAAGATGATAAGCCTATCACTCCTTAAACACTCGCTTAAAAATCGCATCAACATTTTTTGTGTAATACTCATAGGCAAAGCATTCTTTAATCGCCGCCTCACCAATAAGTCCCACCAATTGGGAATCTGCTAATAAATACTGCAAATAAAGCGACTCGCCCTTTTCATTTACCGCAGCTTTGCCCTCTTGCAAATCTTGCCACACTTTCATCGCATTTCTTTGCACGATTTTATACGCATCTTCGCGGCTCACACCCTTTTTAGGAAGTTCTAGCAAGATTCTTTGTGAAAACACAAGCCCACCGGTTAAATTGAGATTTTTAAGCATATTTTTGGGATACACCACAAGCTTTTCAAGCAAACCTTTAAGGCGTACAAGCATAAAATCAGTCGTGATAAAGCTATCAGGCAAAATAAATCGCTCCACGCTTGAGTGGCTAATGTCTCGCTCGTGCCACAAAGCCACATTTTCCATTGCTGGAATCGCAAAAGAGCGAATCATTCTACAAAGTCCTGTGATATTCTCACTTAGCACAGGATTGCGCTTGTGAGGCATTGCACTGCTACCCTTTTGCCCTTTGTCAAAGTATTCCTCTGCCTCATAGACTTCGGTGCGTTGCAAATGCCGAATCTCTACTGCGATTTTCTCACAACTACTTGCCATTAGGGCTAAATCACTCATCAATCGTGCATATCTATCGCGCTGAATCACTTGATTACTCACAGGTGCGGCTTTCAATCCTAAATCTTTACACACAAGCTCTTCTAGCTCCATAGGCGTATGCGCTAGATTCCCCATTGCTCCGCTTAACTGCCCGACAGAAATCACTTCCAAAGTAGATTCCAAAGCCTTTAAATGTCTGCCTAGCTCATCATACCAAATCGCCAACACAAGCCCAAAAGTGATTGGTTCGCCGTGAATCCCGTGAGAGCGTCCTACCATAAGCGTGTCTTTGTGTTCCATTGCCCTTTTTTTAATCACTTCACGCACCTGTTTTATATCCTCTAAAATAATCTTTAGAGAATCTCGCATTTGCAACGCCACAGCAGTGTCAATGCAATCACTTGAAGTAATCCCATAATGCACCCAGCGACTCTCCTCACCCAAAGATTCCGCTACACTTGTGGTAAAAGCGATTAAATCGTGCTTCGTAACTGCCTCAATCTCATCAATTCTAGCAATATCAAATTGCGCATTCTTGCAAATCTTTTCACAATCACTATCGGGGATTAATCCCAGCTTGTTCCACCCTCGCACCAAAGCTTTTTCCACTTCTAGCCACGCGGAATATTTAGCATTTAAATCCCATAGCCTTTTCATTTCCTCTCGCGCATATCGTTCAATCATATTATCTCCTATGAAATATTCTTTGAAACTCAATTTCTTTGACTGCTCTAGCACCCTTTTTTAGTCGCTTACATTGTGCCATTATAATAAATCTTAGCTTAATATGCTACAATCACGCTTAAGTTTATCCCTATGATTTTCACTTAACTAAGGATACCTAAATGAATGTCGCGCTTTTACAGCTTCCCTCTCTTATGTTTGCAGATACAAAACTTGAAAAATATCTTCAAAAGTGCAAGGAGAAAAAAGTCAAGCTTGTAGCCCTTGGAGAATATGTCCTTCATCCCTTTTTTAAAGAATTTGATAGCATAGATTCTAAAAAAATATCTCTTGCTAACGATACACTTCCCACACTTCATAAACTCTCTAAAAAATACAAACTTGATATTATCGCACCACTGCTTGTAAGAGAGCACAATAAGCTGTATAAAACTATCGCGCTTATCCAAAATGACAAAGCACATATATATCATCAGCAAAAACTCATTGCGTATGAACATTGGAATGAGAAATCTTTTTTTGATAATAAAATACCAAAATCTCCACAAATACCGCTTACTTTTGAAAAAGATGGCTTTAAAATAGGCATTGTTGCGGGTTTTGAAATACATTTTGATGAAATATGGCTCAAACTCAAAAAAGCACAAGTAGATGTAGTATTCTTGCTGTGTAGCAATACTTTTAACTCTAAAACACGATGGCGCAATCTCTGTCAAATGCGTGCTTTTCTCAACTCTATGGTTATCTTGCGCGTTAATCGTGTTGGAGAGATGTATTATGAGCAAACGCTGTGGAGATTCTATGGGGATAGCCTTTTTATCAACGCAAATGGGCATATTGAAGAAAGTTTAGGAGATAAAGAAGAAATGTTGGTTGTTGAACTTGATTTGGCACAAATCCGCCACATACAAAAAGAATGGCAATTTAGGGAAATTGCACAATTTTGAGTTTGACTTTGTTCTTATAATCATCGCGCATAAGCTCAAATTGCACATTACCAATTTGCCCTATTTCACGCATTTGGGGTGCAAAAAACTCTATGGCTTCAAGCAACACACCATTGCTTTTATCGCTCAATATGTAGCTCAAATGCTTTTTATCTTTGCCAAGAGGCTTAAGGGATTGAATACAAAGATTCTCACACAAAAATACAGGCTTTGGATTTCCCTCGCCAAAAGGCTCAAAACGCTCACAAATTGCCAAAAGCTCATCATTAATATTTGCACTCTCAATCACACCAAGTATTGCATTTTCTCCTATCTCATCAAATACAAGAGTAGATTCCAAAGTTTGTATAAATCCCTCTAATTGCTCTAACTGCAGACTTATACCCACTGCGCCACTATGCCCACCAAAACGCAAAAGATACGCGCTTAAAGGCGTAATACTTGCGATGAGATTTGCTCCCCCAAAACTGCGCCCACTCCCTTTAAGCACGCCATTGTTATGGCTGAATACAAACGCACTCTTGCCTTTTTGCTCCGCAAGCGAGGAAGCGACTATGCCGAGCACACCCTCGTGCCAATCCTCACCATAACTCACAACAATATGTTCAGATTCTATCTGTGTCATTTGTGCTAAGGATAGAATCTCATTCTGCACACTTTTACGCTGGATATTAAGCTCTAAAAGTTCATCATAGATTCTAAGCGCATCTGCAAGACTTTGAGCAAGTAAAAAATTCAAAGCCAAATGCGCATTTGCCATACGCCCTGCGCAATTAAGCAATGGCACAATAGAAAATGCAAGATTCTGTGCGCTAATGGCTTTAAGTTTAGAGCGTATCAGCAAAGCAAGAGGGCTTGAAGACTTACAAAGGCTCTCTATACCTTTTTTTACAAGTATGCGATTAATCCCCACAAGCGGCATAACATCTGCAATACTTGCTAAAGCAAGATATTCTAAAAATATGCTCATATCTACACAAGCACCAAGAATCTGCTTTATCGCGGCACAAAAATACCACGCTACGACTGCTCCACAAATTGACTTTTGTATGAAGTTACAATCAGGCAAATAAGGGTCAATAATCACATCAGCTTGAGGCAATGTATCCGTAGGCGTATGATGGTCTGTGATGATAAATATAATATCTCGCTCTTTGCACCACTCTCCTGCACAAAATGCGTTTATACCATTATCTACACTCACCACCACAGAAGCATTATGTGCGTATTTTTCCAAAAGTGCAGCACTCACTCCATAACCATCAACAAAACGATGAGGGATAACAAGCCTAAAATTTTCATAACCTAAAGATTCAAAAAATCGGCACATTACCGCACTTGCACATATTCCATCAGCATCATAATCTCCTACTACAAGAATCTCTTGTCCTTTATTCATACATTCTACCACTTTTTGTGCGCCCTTAAGTGCGTGAGTGAGCGAATCGGGTTTGGGCAAATCACGCAAATTTGCTATACCCTGCTCCAAATCACGCTCTAAGAGAATCTGTAAAAGTGTATCTTTATCAATATGACGCATTATTTCTTAATACCCAATATTTATGTTTTCTTGTGTGCTAAAGTTTCTTTTACAAAAGCTAAAATGACGGGATTAGGGTTTTGCAATCGCGAAGTAAATTCAGGGTGAAACTGCACTCCGACAAACCACGGGTGATTTGCAAGCTCAATAGATTCTATAAGTCCATTACTCTCTCCACTCACAATCATACCATTTTTCTCAAAAAGTGCGCGATAGTGAGGATTTGCTTCATATCTATGGCGATGACGTTCTTTAATAAATGTCTGCCTACCATAAGCCTCATAAAGCTTTGTGCCTTTTTTGATATGGCACTCATATTCGCCCAAACGCATTGTGCCACCCATAGGCGAGGTATGTGTGCGTAGTTGCACTCCACCTTGTGCATCAATAAAATTTTCAATTAAATATATCACAGGCTCTTTTGTTTGTGGATTAAATTCAATGGAGTTTGCCTCACTTAATCCTAGCACATTGCGCGCAAACTCAATGAGTGAGAGCTGCATACCCAAACAAATACCAAGTAATGGAATCTGCTGGATACGCGCATATTTTATCGCTTCTAATTTACCCTCAATACCACGCTCACCAAAGCCTCCGGGTATAAGGATAGAATCTACATCACACAAAAGTGCAAGATTATCTACCAAAGCCTCACTATCAATCCATTTAATATTCACTCGTATATCGGTGTTTGCCCCTGCGTGAATAAGGGATTCTATCAAGGATTTATAGGATTCTTTCAGACTCAAATATTTGCCTACAAAACCAATGGTTATACTTGATTTGGGTGCGATGATTTTTTTTACAAGCATATCCCAATTATCCATCTTAGGCTTCAATTCACCTAGCTCCAAATACCTTGCAATCGGAGTGAGTATGCCTTCTTCTAAGAAATTAAGAGGGCATTTGTAAATACTTTGTGTATCTTGAGCCACTATCACACTATCATTATCAACATCGCAGCTCAAAGCGAGTTTGCGTTTTAACTCCTTGTCAAGATTTGTTTCACATCGTGCTACAAGAATCTGCGGAGAAATACCAATGCGCCTAAGCTCTTGAACAGAATGTTGTGTAGGCTTTGTTTTTAGCTCTCCTGCTGCTTGGATAAAAGGGATAAGCGTAATATGAATAGAAATAACCTGCTTGCTTCCTAGCTCGTGCTTCATCTGTCGCATAGCTTCAAGATAAGACATACTTTCTATATCGCCAACCGTTCCACCAAGCTCTACAACAAGAAAATCACTCCCTTCTCCTGCAAACTTGATACGAGATTTGATTTCATCAACAATATGTGGCACGATTTGAATCGTTTTGCCCAAATATTTACCTTTACGCTCATTTTCAATCACAGACATATACACTTGCCCTGTGGTAAAATTATTTTTTTTATGAAAATCTTTATTCAAAAACCGCTCATAATGTCCTATATCCAAATCCGTTTCAGCGCCATCACAAGTTACAAAAACTTCTCCGTGTTCTAAAGGACTCATCGTGCCCGGATCGACATTAATATAAGGGTCAATTTTTAAAATTGATACACTATATCCACTCTGTTGGAGCAAAGTCGCAATAGATGAAGAAGTAATGCCCTTTCCAAGGGAACTTAAGACACCTCCTGTTACAAAAATATATTTTACTGCCATTAGCAATCCTTCATAAAATTTGATGTAATCATAATAAATGAGTAGTTAAAAGCTTGTTAATTTACTTTTTTTTGTATTTTATATCTCATAATTATGTTTTTAATAGTTTTTTCTAAATGATAAGGAGCATACATTGTTACATACTCTGATTATTTTTGTTGGCTTGTTTATCTGCGCCTATACCTTGCCAAGCATTATTCTCGCTATTTTACAAATACGTCATATTAAAACTGAATTACAAAAACCTGCTATTTTATTAGAATCTGAAGACTATTACCAAGCAGGAGAGTATGCTATTGCTTCATTACATCTTGATATAATCAATCGTTTTCTTGAAATTATTACTTTTATTCTATGGGTAAGCTTTGGTTTTGGCTTACTTCAAAAACAGCTTCATATACTTATACCAGATTCGTTCAATCCTATATGGCAAAGTGTAGCTTTAGTGCTTAGTTTTATGTTTATAAGCAGCATTATTGAGCTGCCTTTGTCTCTTTATAAGACTTTTGGGCTTGATAAGAAATTTGGATTTTCTAAACAAACACCAAAACTTTTTCTGATTGATTTATATAAACATTTTCTTTTGAGTTTGGTTATTGGCGGTTTGATTGTATTTTTACTTATTTTCATCATTGAAAAAGTTGCATTGTGGTGGATTGTGGGCTTCATTGTGCTGCTAAGCGTAGTTATTTTAGCTAATTTTATCTATCCTACACTCATTGCTCCACTTTTTAATAAATTCACTCCTCTTGATGATGAAAACCTCAAAGCCCGCATAGAATCCTTGCTCAACACCATAGGCTTTAAAAGCAATGGTATTTTTGTTATTGACGCCTCTCGGCGAGATGGACGACTTAATGCCTATTTTGGCGGACTTGGCAAAAATAAAAGAGTGGTGCTTTTTGATACTTTACTTGATAAAATCAGTGCCGATGGGTTAATTGCGATTTTAGGACACGAACTCGGACATTTCAAACATAAAGACATATTTAAAAACATTGCAATTATGGCGTGTGTGCTTTTTATGCTCTTTGTTATTGTGGGGCATTTGCCTCCACAACTTTTTGACGCACTTGGTTTAGCTCATAATGGTGCAGGGATACTTATTGTAATGCTTCTTATTTCGCCTATGATTGGCTTTTGGTTTATGCCTTTAATTGGTTATTTTAGTCGTGAGGCAGAATACGCTGCCGATGAATTTGGGGCAAATCTTTCAAGCAAACATTGCCTTGCTGACGCGCTTGTATGTCTCGTAAATGAAAACAAAAGCTTTCCAAGCTCTCACCCTGCCTATATTTTCTTCTACTATACTCACCCACCACTACTGCAACGACTTAAAGCACTAGATTATGATATGCAGTATTGACACGCTTTTAGAAGATTCTATTTCTCGTCTTTGTCAAGCTGATGCTACTTTTGAACTCAAACCCAGATATGAATCTGAACTCCTCCTCTCATTCCTGCTGGGTGTTCCACGCACCTATCTCCACACTCATAGCACACAAAATATAGAATCTGCTCTTGTGCAAAGATTCTATACGCTTATAAATGAACGCGCAAAGGGCAAACCTATTGAATACATTACACATCAGGCAAATTTTTATGGGAGAAGTTTTTATGTTGATGAACGCGTATTAATCCCGCGCCCCGAAACTGAAATACTTATTGACAAAGCAGATGAAATCATTAAAAAACAAAAATTAGATTCCATAGCAGAGGTAGGAATAGGTTCAGGCATTATCACTACCACACTTGCGCTCCTCCACCCACAATGCCAATTTTTTGCCACAGATATAAGTGAGCAAGCCATTGAAGTAAGCAAACGCAATATCACCACTTATGTGCCAAATGCAAATATTACACTGCAATGTTGCTCCTTACTTCCCTCGCATATAACCCCACAGCTTATTATCTCAAATCCTCCTTACATCAAAGATGATTATCCTATAAGCACACCTCTACGCTATGAGCCCAAAATTGCACTTTTTGCTGGCAAAGATGGCTTAGAGACATTAAAGTCCCTCATTAACGAATGTGCCACTCGTCAAGTATGGTTATTGTGCGAAATGGGCTATGACCAAAAAGCAGCACTAGAGCATATTTTAGAACAAAATGGTGCAAAACATATTTGCTTTTACAAAGATTTAAGTGGCTGGGATAGGGCATTTAGCGCTTATTTTGGTGCATAATAAGGTGTGTTATAATTAAGCTTGAGCCGCCCTTTTGAAAAATCAATCAAATCTTGCATACTTTTGACAAAAGGTGGAAACATCATTGAAGCAATTTCAAAAACTCTAAAACTTGTAAGCGCATCAGCATAGGCACGATGGGCAACTGCTGTGCGTATGCCCAAAAATTCATTTAAAAAGCCAAGAGCATAACGAGGAGAGAGAATCGTTTTTTTAGCAAGCTCAATCGTGCAAAGTTTAGGATTAAGCAGCCCAAACAATCCACATTGACGCAAATGATAATCCACAAAGCCATAATCAAAATTTACATTATGCGCCACAAAAACATCTGCGCCTAAAAATGTCCTAAATTCTCCTAAAACTTCTTTAATGGAAGGTGCATAGGCAATATCCGCTTGGCAAATGCCTGTGAGCTGTGTGATATTTTCTGGCACTTCATCAGCATAAACATAGCTTTCAAATGTATCTATAATCTCCCCACCTTTTATTTTGAGCGCACCAATCTCAATAATTTGACATTGTTGAGGTTTAGCCCCATTGGTTTCAATATCTACAAAAACTAAATTGCCCTTTTGCCATTCTTGATGCTGTGTGCTTAAACTAAAATATAATTCACCATTGTGTTTTTGGATATACAAAGGCGCACCTGAACCTTTAAGTAATTCAAGTTCAGATGCTATATCTGCATACAATCCTCCTATATTTTTTACATAAATATAAAATTGTGCCTCACTCATAGGCTTTTGGCGGAGTTTTTCAAAAAGCTGATGATATGTCATAGATTCTATTTAAGTGCAGCAATAGCTTTAGCATAATCAGTTGAGTTAAAAATAAAACTCCCAGCCACAACCATATCAATCCCAGCAGCCTTTAAATCTGCAATGTTTTTATCACTCACTCCTCCATCAATCTCAAGCAAACAAGAAGGATTAAGCCTATCACGCATTTTCTTAAGATTCTGTAATTTTTTGATACTATGAGGGATAAAACTCTGCCCTCCAAATCCCGGATTCACACTCATAAGCAATATCAAATCAATATCGGGCAAAATATACTCTAAATTTTGCTCACTTGTGTGTGGATTAAGCACCACGCCTGCTTTTACGCCAGATTCTTTAATATGCCAAATCAGGCGGTGTAAGTGCTGTACTTCCTCAATATGCACGCTCATAAATGCAGGTTTTAAAGGCAGAAATAAATCCACAAAAAAGGGAACATTTTTGACCATAAGATGAATATCTAAAGGCTTGCTTGCCCTTTTAGCAATGCTTTGCACAATCATAGGACCCATTGTGAGATTTGGCACAAAATGCCCGTCCATTACATCAATATGCACAAAATCACACCCTGCTTTGCATATATCTTCAACTTCTTGCCCTAATGTTGCAAAATCTGCAGAAAGCATACTCGGGGCTACCAATATGTCTTTACTCATTACTTATCCTTGTGATAGAATCCTCAATATTTTAGCATATATCACTTTAACTCTTGCACTGATTATTTAAGGAGATTCTATGTCTTTATTTTATTCATTACGCCCCTTACTCACTCCTTTTACACCTACACTCATCTATCCCTCACATCATTTACCTAAACCCAAAAGCCCTTTTATACCCTATGGTTTCAATATTTCTATGCAAGAAAGCCAAGAAATTATCGCTCATAAAGAATCTTCCCAAACCAATACACCCAAAGCAATTATTATTTTTGTCGGTGGATTTTGCGATACGATTATGCGTGCAGTGTATAGGGAATTTATCGCCTTTAATGAAACCTCTTGCATAAAGCTCTATGTAAGTTTTAAATGTCAAAAACTTTTTAGCCTGTGGCTACCTACACTTGCAAATATGGGATTACCAATTTTTATTATCGCTCATTCTTGGGGTGCAAGCAATCTCAATAAAGCGCTTCAAACTCATATAGCTGATAATATACATTTGCATTATCTACTCACTCTTGATCCTGTGGGCTATAACACGCCACGCACACGTCCGCTTGGTATTAGAATGTGGGAAAATATTTATATTTCTCATAAAGCACAATACTTGCGCCGCCCTAATGTTATGGCTCTTCTTGGACACGCGTGGAATCACATTGATGTAAGTGATTATAATGCTTCATTATCTAAACCAGCCCATCACGCAAGCATTAATCAAATGATAAATGCTTCACATTTTTACCAAGAGCTTACAAAAATCATCAAATCTTAATCCTAAAATGTTATAATCGCCTCTATAATTATACACGAGGAGAATCTATGATAAGCATCATTATTGACACTTTAAGAGAATCTGCCCTGCATATTGATAGTCTTTTAAAAGATACTTCTACAAGCTATATGCAAAGTATAAATGTAAGTGGTGATACGCAGCTTGAAATTGATGTAAAAGTTGATACTTTCTTAAGTGAAAAATTGCTTAATATCCCCTGTGTAAAGGCTATTTGCAGTGAAGAACAAGAAGAAATGCTCTATTCAGCACACACAAATGCACCTTATATTATCGCTTATGACCCTCTTGATGGTTCTTCATTGATTGATAGCAACCTGAGTATAGGCACAATTTTTGGTATTTATAATGAAGAACTCAATGCAAAAAACCTTATTGCAAGTGGATATATCATCTATGGACCACGTCTTGAAATGATAATAGCTCAAGAGCAGGCTTTGCATTATCGCTATAATGGCAGTATATGGCGCAATCTTGGTGCATTGCAGCTCAATACAAAAGGTAAAATTAACGCACCCGGTGGCACACAAAAGCATTGGGAAAATAAACACAAAGCAATGATAGAATCTCTTTTTGCGCAAGGGTATCGTTTGCGCTATTCAGGGGGTATGGTGCCAGATTTACACCAGATTCTTGTAAAAGGTGGAGGACTTTTTAGTTATCCTGCCACAAGTGATGCGCCCAATGGCAAACTTCGCAAGCTTTTTGAGGTATTTCCCTTTGCATTTGTATATGAAAAAGCCGGAGGATTTGCCATAAATGGAACACAAAGAATCTTAGATCTTGAAGTGGCTCATTTGCACGAGAGCACACCTTGTTTTTTTGGTAGTCAAAGTGAAATCAATCTTGTAAGGGAAGTTTATGAATGAAACTGCAACAGATAAATACACGCAAAATCTCAATGATAAAACTACTATTTTGCAACAATGTCAGCAAAACAAGGGCTATGCCTCTTGCTTAAAATGTGAGCAACTTATAGGTTGTCAAGTGCGGCAAGAATATGTCAAAGCTGTCTATGAGAGTATGTCAAAAGGGCAACACGGAGATTTTGACTTTAATTAATTTTACACAAAGGACAAAAAATGTGCCAAAAGATTCTCATCACCTCCCCCATTTACTATGTAAATGATATTCCCCATATTGGACACGCCTATACCACTATTTTGTGCGATATGCTTAAAAAATTTCATCAATTACAAGGCAATGATGTGAAATTTCTCACAGGCACAGATGAGCACGGACAAAAAATTGAACAATCTGCTAAAAAAAATAATCAGAATCCCCAAAGCTATGCAGATATTATCAGTATGCGATTTAAAAAAATATGGGATAGTTTTGCTTTAGATTATGATATTTTTGTGCGCACCACAGATACTAAACATTGCCTTAGTGTGCAAAAAGCTTTTGAAATAATGTATGCCAAGGGGGATATTTATAAAGGCAGCTATGAGGGGCATTATTGTATTTCGTGTGAGACTTTTTTTACTCAAACACAACTCAGTGCAAACAACACTTGTCCTGATTGTGGCAAACCTACACAAATTGTGCAAGAAGAGAGTTATTTTTTCGCTTTAAGTAAATATCAAGATAAGCTTTTAGAGTGGTATAAATCTCACTCTGATTTTATTTTGCCACAATTTCGCCAAAATGAAGTCATCAAATTTATAAGCGAAGGGCTTAATGACCTCTCTATCACGCGCACAAGCTTTGAGTGGGGTGTGCCTTTACCAGAGCGTTTTACGCACTCTAGTGATAAAAAACACATTGTATATGTGTGGCTTGACGCGCTTTTAAGCTATATAAGTGGGTTAGGCTACGCACAAGACAATGAGAGTGATATGGCATATTGGGATTATGCCCTGCATTTTGTTGGCAAAGACATTTTGCGATTCCACGCAGTATATTGGTTGGCATTTTTAATGAGCCTTGAGCTGCCCTTGCCAAAGCACATTTATGCGCACGGCTGGTGGACAAAAGATGGCGCAAAAATGAGCAAAAGTATAGGCAATGTGATTAATCCAAAAGAAGTTGTAGATGCCTATGGTATAGAATCTTTGCGATATTTCTTGCTAAGAGAAATGCCATTTGGACAAGATGGAGACTTTAGCCAAAAAGCTTTCATTGAGCGCATTAATGCTGAACTGGGTAATGATGTGGGCAATCTGCTTAATCGCCTCATTGGTATGAGTGAGAAATATTTTGCACTTAAAGTAGATTCAACGCAAGTAGAGAAATATTTTGTCTCCGAACTTAATGAATTAAGACACATTATCGCTCAAGCAGTAGAAAAAATGTCCTCTATGCAGCCACATCGCTATATTGAAGAGCTATGGAAAGCTTTTAGTTTAGGCAATAGTGTCATTACTCAATACGAACCTTGGAATCTTATGAAATCTGCACAAACCGATAAAGCAATGGCTCTGCTTGGCTTAATTGCCAATATTTTAGCCCAAAGTAGCCTTTTACTCTATCCAATTATGCCTCAAAGTGCGAGTAAAATTGCTCACGCACTTGATTTTGAAATAAATGCGCAAAATTATGAAAAACTCATCAAGCAAGGACAACTTCTTGATACTTTTAAACTCAATAAAATTCCTCCGCTTTTTCCTCGTATAGAATCTCCACTGCTTGCAGAATCCCCCACAAACACCAAAGAAAATGCTCAAAACAAAAATACATCTGAAAAAATAGGGCTCGTTGATATTAAAGATTTTGGCAAACTTGATATACGCGTAGGAACAATCATAGAATGCACCCCCGTCCCAAAAAGTGAAAAACTCCTCAAATTAATGGTGGATATTGGCGAGTCTCAACCGCGTCAGATTCTTTCAGGCATCGCTCAATACTATACGCCTCAATCCCTTATCAACAAACAAGTATGCCTTATTATCAATCTTAAAGCAGCCAAGCTTATGGGGGAAATCAGTGAGGGAATGATACTTGCTAGTAAAGATACAAACGGCTTGTCTTTGCTTAGTGTAGATAATCCACGAATCAATGGAAGTCCGATAAGTTAAAAATCTTTAAGGAAAAAATGTGAGAGTAAATGAAGTTGTAGAAATCACCAAAGGAAAGCTTCTTACTACACCTTCCATTGCGGAATTTTCGCGTATTATTTGCGATGTGGAACGAGTGCAAAAAGGCGATTTATTCATTGCCAAGGATATTGCTCAAACACCACAGGCTATCGCTATGGGGGCGTATGGTATCATTTGCGCACATATGCCTGATATAGATGATGAGGAATTGGCGTGGATTATGGTAGAGGATTTGCAAGATTGCCTCACGCGCCTTATTCGCTACAAGCTCTTAGCTAAAAATATTGCTACTATCTCCTTAAATCCCATTGAAGAGGCAATAGCCCAAGAAATTATTATTGATGAGCGTACGAAATTTTTTCACAATGATTTGTATGCTTTTATTGAACTCCTCAACAATGAGCAAATCAGTTTTGTATTCACCCATAATGAGCATATTTTAGAAATCAGTTTTGAAGTGATACAAGCTCACAAACCAAAAGAGCGTCCATTTTTAGTCATCTCCCATACGCTCTTTGATAGCACTATTTTTTATCAAAGCACACATTATCGCATCAATCTTCCTAAACTTTTTTTAAATGATTTGGGCGCAGTAGTGAATCTCTGTGAAAATAAAGCCATAGAATACTCCCTCAATCATTTCAAACATATTCCTTTCTTTAAGCCTAACTTTCTCAACGCCTTTGGCAAAGTAATTGATTATGGACAGGCTGCTAAAGTTGCGATTGCAGAAGAAGATATAGAACAATTTAAAAAATATATGGCATATATTGCCAATAATGCCACTTGGGGGAAACTTCTTTTTCTTGTGCCTGATATATATTTAGAACTTTTTAATCAAATTGCCCAAACATTTGCATACAAAACTCAAGAGGAATTATACACCTATATCCATCATAATAATTTTAATTTTGCGCTTATCTTAGGCATTGATGACAACACTCTTGTACATACCCTAAATACCAATCACAAGCAGATTCTAGAACCCAATTTATTTTCAGATATTATGGAAGAAAGATATGCAAGAAAGACTGAGCTCTAATGAGTTTAAAGAATACGCCGAAAAAAAAGCAAAACATATTACCTCTGCTAAAAATATCGCCCCACTTTTAGAACATATTGCATCTCTCCCACACATTCCCTCTCATTTTTATAGTGATAATGGTATCCATATTGTCGCTCAAGATAAAACTTTAGCCCAAAAGCATCATCAAACAATTTATACGCTTGCCACACAGCTTAAGCCGTGGAGAAAAGGACCTTTTTTCTTATTTGATACACATATTGATAGTGAATGGCAAAGCTTTATAAAATGGCAACTCCTTGCTCCGCATTGCAACCTTGAGGGCA
Source organism: Helicobacter sp. MIT 21-1697 (assembly GCF_026241255.1). Classification (NCBI taxonomy): domain Bacteria; kingdom Pseudomonadati; phylum Campylobacterota; class Epsilonproteobacteria; order Campylobacterales; family Helicobacteraceae; genus Helicobacter; species Helicobacter sp. MIT 21-1697. The sequence continues at coordinate 22,244 of NZ_JAPHNC010000013.1, forward strand.
AATATATAGCAGATGTTGGCTGCAATAATGGCTATTATATGTTTGAAATGTTCTTACAAGGGGAAAAATTATGCAAAAAAATTATAGGATTTGACCCAAGCGGCATTTTTAAATGTCAATTTGATTTTATTAATCACTTTATCCAAGCTCCTATTACATTTGAATTACTTGGCGTAGAAGATTTATTAGCATATTCTCAAGCACACAATCAACCCTTTGATATAATTTTCTGTCTTGGTGTGCTTTATCATCGCTTTGACCCAATGAATACACTCAAAATCCTCTCTCAATCGCTGCGCAAAGGTGGAGAGTTGATTTTAGATACGCTTATTTATGAAAGCAATGAAGAAATTTGTCTTTGTCCTACACGAAGTTATGCTAAAATGTCAAATGTCTATTTTATCCCAAGTATCTCTACTTTAAAAGGCTGGTGCGAAAGAGCGAATCTTTATGATTTTGAAATCATCAATCTCAAACCCACCACAACACAAGAACAACGTCAAAGTGCTTGGGTAGATTCTCAAAGTTTAGGTGCATTTTTAAATGCTACACAAACACGCACAATAGAGGGGTATCAAGCCCCAGTAAGGGGATATTTCAAACTTAAAAAACGATAAAGGAGCAAATGTATGGACGAAGAACAATTAAATGAAGATAATGGCAATGCCTATACTCCCCTTGAAAAAGATGATTTAGAAGTTTGCAGAAGTATGCCCTCAAATATGAGTGGGGAACTTCTTGAACTTTACCGCAATAAAGCAGTTGTGCGTTTTACTCCAAATGAACGTATGATAATGGACGAAAGCAAAATGATTCACGCAGGATTTGTTTTTAACTCTGCAAGTTTTGCAGCAATGGCAGCTATTAATAAAAGATATAGTGTGCTCATCGCTGCTGATGTGAAATTTCTCGCACCTATTGAATTAGGACACGAAGTCATTTTTAAAGCCGAATCTATCCAAAGTGATACAAAAAAATGTGAAGTTAAAGTAGAGGGTTATCTGCTTGATATTAAAATCTTTGATTCTATTTTCCATATTGCTGTATTTGACAAAAAAATATTCAAACTGCGGTTTAAAGATGAATAACTACCAAAATAAAAAAATTGATAATTGTTAATCGGCGTTTTTTTTTTTTTGTTAGAATTGGCGTTTCATTTTACCAACTTTAAGGGAGAGTTATATGAGTTTTTTTAATCACCTCAAAATTGGCACAAAAATCATTTTTGTTGTCTCCATTATTGTCGCAATTTGTGTAGCGGCTATTATTTTTATTGTCTCATATTCTGCATCAAATACGCTTTCGCACGAAAGTGATAAACTCTTAACAAATACGGCTGCTCGCTATAAAAATCTCATTGCAGGTTCAATCAATGAAATTTTCTCAAGCACAATCTCTGCAGAAGCAGGTATAGGAGCACTACTTGATAAAGGTATTGCGCTTGATGAGGAGCAGCTTACAACTATACTTGAAAAGGTTGTTGATGCTAATCGCTACTCTGCTGGAGGATTTGTCATAATGACAAAAGAATACACTCAAAGTTCTATGAAAAGTTCCTCTGTATTGCCAACGGGCGAATTTGCTATACTTACTCTTGATAACGACACTGCACCCGGAGGCACTTATACACAAACTTTGCCATCTGAACTTACAAAACAAATGCCTGATATTCTTGCTTCTTTACAAAAAGACGAAGTAAGTATGTCTTTGTCATATGAAATTACAATCAATGATAAAAAATATTATATCAAGGCTGCGATTGTTCCAATTATTCGCAAAGGTAAAATAATAGGAGCTATGGCTAATCTTTTTAACTTAGAAATGCTTGATGAACACTTAGCAGACCCAAAATTAAGCGTATTTGAACACGACCAACGTTTTGTTATTGATGATAATGGACGCCTTATCCTCAACAGCGCTACTGACCAACATATGCAAACACGTCTTAAAGACTTGCGTGAAGTAAATGCTCACCCAACTACAAAAGTTATTGTTGATGCGGCTAACCATCGTAAAGATGGTATTTATACCTATACCAATCTTCACGGCAGAAGCTCAAAAACGGCTATTACTTCATTTGAAATTTGGCCCGGCACAGGACAATATTGGACTGTTCTCTCTCTTGCACCCTTTAGTTCAATTGAAAAACCAATCAATACCTTACAAATTGTAATGGCTGTCGCAGGCGTGCTTGCTATCATCGTTATCTCACTTATTGTATTTATTTACATTCGCTCAACTGTTGCGCGTAGAATCCACCAC
>NZ_JAPHNC010000014.1 GCF_026241255.1 Helicobacter sp. MIT 21-1697
AAAAACAATGTTCCTCACCTCTATGGGTATCGGGCATTACAATGATAAAGGGTTCAAATACAGAATCTTCAAGCATTAGTTCAAAGATTTTTTGTGCAGGAAACATAGAATCGTATTTAACGAGAAAGGCTACTCTTATGGGATTTCGTCTTGAGATACTTTGGATTATACTTCTATACTTTTTGTTGTATTTTCTATTCTTTCTTAATTTTCTTAAAAAGAGGCGAATTTTGTGTTTTAGGCTCATTTTGCACTTCTCAAAGACTGCACTAAATGCTCATAGATTTTTTGTGTGGCATTAGGATAATTTATCATTACTTCGTTTTGTGCAAAGGCCATTCTTTGCTCTTTTAAGCTGTCCTGCTCTTTACAAAGAGATTCTATAAAATTATCCAAATCTTGTGCATTATGAATAGCATAATGTGCATTGACACATTTGCGTCCAAATTCAGTCCAACACACCTGTGTATTGAGATTATCTCTATATAAAAAAGCACAAGGTTTATGTGTGTAGAGCCATTCTGCCATAAAGCTTCCACAATCGTGAATAAGCGCGTCGGAATTGGCAAAAACTTCCATATAATCACCTTGTGTAGAGTAAGTAACATTGTTCAAAGCACAGATTTTATCAAAATAGCTTTGCGTTTTTGCTTCTCCCCAAAAATCTTCTTTGGCTAATTGTGCAAAAAGCAATGGATGAGGGCGAAATATGAAATCTATATTGGTATTTTTTGCCATTAGACGATATAAAATCTCATAATATTTCAAAAATGAGCCTACCGCAGATTGGGCTTCATAAATAGAATGATGAGGAGCGATAATAATGCGAAGTTTTTTTGTAGGGGCAGGTTCTTGTGCTTGTTTAAGATGATGTGCTAGAGAATCCATTTTGGGATAACCACTCAAAACTAAATTTGCACCTTTGATGATTTGGTATTTTTGGGCAAGTTTTATCACCTCTTCATTTTCTGCAAAAAATTTCCATATATAATTTGAAGTTTCAAGTTTGAGATTATCTATGCTTACCAAACATCGCCCTAAATAAAAATAGCTGATATAAAAGATAGGGATACATTTTTGCGTCCAATAGGCGATTTTAAAAAACTGATGAGCCATTTCATCATAAGGATTAGCAGTAGTCATTAAATCAAATTCTTGTGTATAATCAATGAAGGTCTTTGAGGCAAAATCATAGCCATTTAAAACGCGTTCTGCCCCCCCCCCACTATATTTATTTGCTAATTCCTCATAAGTTTTTTTGTATTGAGTGATGAAATTTTCCTCGCTTCGCGCTATATCTGGATTGACGATAAAATAAGGTTCAAATCGATTATCTTTTAAAAATTTTTCAAAAAGAGAGAAATTTTGACATTCTGCAATATACATTTGCAAGAATGCGACTTTAATGATAGACTTTTGGCTTATAACTTGAACTTTAGATTCTATCTTTTTGCGTATATAGAGAATTTTTAATCTTAGTTTTAGCGCTTTTTTTGCTTCTCTGAAGGTGCGCCATTTTACCCTTAAATAAGAGTTTTTGTTCTTTTCCTTAAACGCCCTGTATTTTGTTTTCAAATACGAATTTTTGCTAAGAATTGACATTATTTCCTCCTTATGTCTATGATTTGCCCGTTGAGATTTGAAACTAAAGTGCTAAGTGTGATATGTGCGACTTCATTTGGGTCAAGTAAGCTTTCTTCTGGTTCTTTGCCAAAATTTGTAGTTCTCATTGGCGTGTGCGTTCTTGCAGGATTAATAATATTCACTCTTATGCGGGTATTGGCTAGTTCTTCACTTAGAGCTTGTCCTAGATTAACTATTGCAGCTTTGGTAGAGGAATAGATAGAATACAATGCTCTGCCTCTTGTATAGGAGCTTGAGGTAAAAAGAGCAATGCTTGCACCATTAGGATTTTTGAACAAATAAGGAAGAGCAGCTTTAATAATATGTATGCAACCAAGGTAATTAACTTCTATTTCTTTACTTATATCTTCAATATTGCGGTTTTGGAGAGTGCCAAGCTTTAAAATTCCAGCACAATTTACAATATAATCAATACTTCCACATTGTTTGTAAATTTTTGCAAATGCAGAAGCAACAGCGGAAAAAGAAGTTATGTCATAACCATTAGAGGAAGAGAGAGCAAAAGTAGAGGGATTATACGAGGAGGCAATTTCTACTATGGACTTGCCAATGCCACTTGTGCCACCAAAAACCACTATTGCCCCCCCCCCCATTTAATTGCTCTAAAGAAACTTGAGGCGCAGAAGTGTTTTTAATTTGAAAAAGCTTATCGGCTAATACTAAATCTTGTGGATAGGTGATTTTTATATTTTCGCTTTCACCTTGCACGACAAAAACTTCTCCAAGATTGTATTTAAGGATCAGTCCGCAATCATCAGTAAAATTCTCATCATCTTTTGCTAATTGATGAGCTTTTTGAATAAGTGAGAGTTTAAAAGCTTGTGGCGTTTGCCCACACATTAGCTTGTCTCTTTGGGGGATATTGGTAATTAGATGGCAAGGAGAAACTTCTATAATCGTATCTGTCGCAGGGATTGCCACATCTACTGCACTATAAGTTTGCAACGCCTCAAGGCATTTTGTGATAATATCTTGGGATAAAAAAGGACGCGCACAATCGTGTATTAATACATTGGCTTCTGTATCCTTTAGAGACATTATGCCAATGCAAGAACTTTGTTTGCGCGTTTTTCCACCATTTAAAATCTTGCTAATTTTTTGATAATTGTTTTTAAGGATAATCTCCTGAGTTAAGATTCTATAATCTGGCAAAATGACAAGGATTATTTCATCAATATTTGGGGTTTTTTCAAAAATTTCTATTGTATGTTCTAAAATGCTTTTGCCAGCAATTTTACTAAATTGTTTTGGTAGAGATTCATTCAATCTGCTTCCAATTCCGCTTGCTAAAATAACCGCATAATTTTTCATTGTATATCCTTAGAATCTTTGATTGTATCTAAAAATGTCGTATAATCCCTGATATACTCACGCTCATCATAATAATCACTTGCTAAAATCATTAGTTTGCACCCATAAGAGAAATTCCGCATTTCTCTCCACATATTTTTGCCAATATATAGCCCAAAATCGGGGCGATTGAGCCACACAGATTCTTTATTCTTGCCATCATCAAGCACAAATTCACACGCACCATCTATGGCTATTACAAGTTGTTCTAGTTCTGTATGTGCGTGATTACCGCGAATCTGCTCGGGCGAAGTGTCATAGATATAATATACTCTTTTTATATCAAAAGGGAGGTTTTTGTTGGATTCTAGGGATACAAGTTTGCCACGTTCATCGCCTATGGTTTGGAGTTCTAGGAGTTTATAATTCATCTTTTGCGCCCTTAAGCCACATTGAGCCTCAAAGGGAGCAAAAAGTTTATCTTATGCCCCCCCCCCATTACCTTATAAGCATACATCATATAATCGTTAATATACTCGTCTTTGTTATATGGGGCATTACTTATCACAAGCAACACACAGCCTTTGGAGAAATCAAACATTTCTTTCCATAGCATTTTACCCACATATAAGCCTTGTTTTGGATTATTAAGGGTGAGGATTTCTTGGCTTTTGCCATCATCAATTTTTACCTTACAGCTTCCATTGAGGGCGACAAATAAAAATTCAGAATCTTTATTGGCGTGTCGCCCTCGCACTGCATTAGGATTAACATCAAAGATATAAAATACCCTTTTAATCTCAAAGGGGCAGTTTTTTTGGTATTCACACGCGACTAAAGAACCTTTTTCATCGCTAAAATCCACAAAATCTATGAGTTCATACTTCATTATTCCCTCTTTTATGTGTATCTAATGCCCAAAAATAGAGGCTTTTAAATATCAAGATTTAAATAATAATACAAAATATCTCTATTTAAAATTAAATTATCAAAATTTTGCTAGTATTTTGGGATAATTAAATGTAGAAATTAAGCTATTGAAGTGAGGAATGCCAATGCAACGCGATATAGAAAGCTACACACAAAGGTATTTAGCACAAGATTTTAGTGATTTTGAATCCTATATGGTGGCATTTAGACGCAATAAGGTCTTAGAATTTTTGGCAAAGCAAAAGCCTCAAAATATCCTAGAAATCGGCTGTGGAATGGAATCTATTGCTAAGTATTATAAAGATTATCAAAGTTTTAGCATTGTAGAACCCTCCAAAGTCTTTGCACAAAAAGCACAAGAGGATTTCGCTCAAGATAATAGAGTAACAATCATTAACGACTTCATTCAACCCCAAGTCGCACATTTGAAATCGCAAAGATTTGATTGTATTTTGCTTAGCTCACTTTTGCACGAAGTAGAAAACCCCAAGCAGTTTTTGAGCGCAATTCTTCCATTATGCCCCCCCCCCCCCACTATACTACACATAAATGTGCCTAATGCGCATTCTTTCCATTTGCTCTGGGCGTATGAATCCGGGCTTATCTCACAGCTTGGGGGTTTAAGTCCTACTGCGAAATCTTTACAACAGCACACTGCTTTCACTTTGCAATCTTTATCTGCACTCGTAGAGGAAGTGGGCTTGGAAATCATAGAGAGCGGAAGCTATTTTTTAAAGCCTTTGAATCACGGCAAAATGTCTTTGGCGTTGCAGAGTGGAATCTTAGATGAGAATCTTCTGAGAGGATTAGAAAAAATGGTGCAATACACTCCAAATTTGGGTGCTGAAATCTTTGTGAATGCACAAATGAAATAAAACATTAATGAGCGAAGCCAAACCAAAGCAAAAAGATTTTTTATTGTGCTATACTTACAAGACTTATTTGTGAAATTTTATTTAAGGGGAATTATGCGCTTAGTGATAATAGGCAATACGAGCAATGGTGATATTGCAAAGGCACTTTTAGAGTGTGAGGAGATTGAAATTATCGCTGGGGTGATAGATAATTATTCTAAAGAGACGCAGAGATTCCAAAGTGCATTTTTGCAAGAGCATAAAATCCCTAAAATTTCCTTTGATGAGATTCTCGCACTTAAGCCTGATATGTGCTTAAGTATTGCGTATTTTACACTAATGGATACAAAATATTTTAAAGACATTTTGGCTTTGAATATTCACGCAGGGATTTTGCCTGTGTGGAAAGGCTTTAATGCAAATGCGTGGGCAATGATAAATGGAGAAGAAAAAATCGGATACTCTTTACACGCATTGACTGATAAAATGGACGGCGGAGAGGTGTATTATCAATGGATTGAAAATGTGGGAGAGTGTGAGCGATACGCACAGATTGTGCAACGAGTTAAAAACCGCGCAGTAAATGAAATCGCAAAGGTTTTGCTTGAGATTTATCAGGGTAAATTAACTCCAAGGCTGCAAGATACGAGCATAGAATATTTTTGTAAAAAAATTGGACAAAGTGAGAGTATGATAAAAACTTGGAATCTCAAGGCGCAAGAGCTGTATAATCGTTTCAGGGTAGTAGCTGCACCCTATGGTGGAGGATTATTTTTTCATTATAAAAATAAAGTGTATGAAATTATGGATATGCAATCACCTAGAGATTCTCTGCGGGGGGGGGGGGTATATTTGCCCTTTAGGAGCAATTGTAAATATTTATCAAAATTGTATGTGGGTTAAAGTCAGTGATATGTATGTGCAAATTACAAAAGTTGCTTTGCAAGGTAAAGAGGTAGAAATAAGCAAAGAGTTTAAAATCGGGAATGTGCTAGAATCATAGAATGATAAAAAGTTCTATTCAAGTGAGATATTGTATTTTAAAGTATAATCTGCAATGTTATTATAATCCTTGAGATTCTCCTTAATTTCATCTTTAAAAGCCTTAATACATTCCTCATAAAAATGTAAATTATCGTCAGAGAGTTTTTCATCTAAATGTCCATTGATAACATATTTGCAATATAAGTCTATTGCCATAAGAAAACGCGTTTTAGCGTTGTTTTTGTGCTCTTCATTCGCCTCACTATACATCATATCCATATAATCTTTGTAGGCACTAAGAATAAAAGTTTCGGCTTGAAGCGTAGCAGTTCGCCTAAAAATTTTTATTGCAATGTAAATGGCTATAATAGCGACAATTACGCTTGTGAAAGCTACAAATATACTTACAAGGGTAACAATATCACTGCTTTGCATTATTGTTGTTTTTAGCTTGACTTTGTTGAGCTGCTTGTTTGGCTGCCATTTTTTTTAAATCCTTTAGACCAGCATTAAAGCTACCTGTGAGCTTTTTTAAATCCTTTAGACCAGCATTAAAGCTATCGCTACGAACTTTAATATTATTTTGTATTTGTTTATTCATTGCAGTACTCCTTGTATTTTATATTTTAAAGCATTATATCATAAAACCTTTATGGCAAATCAAGTCTGTATTTAGCAGTTTGTAAGGCTTTGTGCATTAAAGTACAAAGCTAAAATTCACTAAAAGCAAGGGAGAGCGTATGAAAAAACTAGTCATCATCGGAGCAGGGGAAACTGCGCATTTGGCGTATGAATATTTTACTTATGATTCCCCTTATGAAGTGAGTGCTTTTAGCGTGCATAGCGCATATAGAAAAGAGGAGACATTTTTAAACTTGCCTTTAGTGGATTTAGAGAATCTGCCCACCTTATATCCCAAAAGTGATTATGAAGTCTTTATTGCTCTAGCAAGTGAGAAGTTAAATTATAACCGCACAAGAGTCTATAATGAGTTGCGGGGGGGGGGGGTATAAATGCGCTTCCTATATCAGCTCCAAAGCCTTTGTATGGCATAATGTAAAAATCGGCGAAAACTGCTTTATTTTGGAGGATAATACCTTGCAACCTTTTGTGGAGATTGGCAATAATGTAACACTATGGAGTGGTAATCATTTGGGACACCGCTCCATAGTGCGTGATAACTGCTTCATCACTTCGCATTGTGTCATTTCTGGATTCTGTGAGATTGGCGAAAATACCTTTATAGGTGTCAATTCCTGTGTAGCTGATAATGTGAAAATCGCAAGGGATAATTTCATCGCACTTGGCAGTGTGATAAACAAAAACACACAAGAAAACACAATTTATCGTGGCAATCCTGCACAACCAGCAAAAATCTCTGCAAAAACCTTTTGCAAAGTTGCAGAGCAAGAGAGGGTGAAATCCCAAAAGCAAGAGAACTTAGAGAATCCAAAAGCAGGAGAGCAATAATGCGTTGGGAGAAGAAAGGGCTAATTTACTGCCCAAAGGGAGAGAATGAGTGGATGAATAATTCGGTGCTTACTCCACAACCTTTTTTGCTAAATCCTAGAGTGATTAGAATCTACGCTTCTTTTAGGGACGCAAAGGGCATTGGGCGCATTGGTTATATGGATTTGGATTCTCACAATCCTAAAAAGATTCTTAAAATCTCGCCAAAACCTGTGCTTGATATTGGGAAGAATGGCTGTTTTGACGATAATGGCTTGATACTTGGCGATGTGTTACGCGTAGGGGACAAGATTTATATGTATTATGTCGCCTTTCAGATTCCACAAAAGGTGAAATTCCTTGCTTTTTCGGGCTTGGCTGTGAGTGAGGATAATGGAGAAAGTTTTGTCCGAGTGCAAAGTAACCCTGTGCTAGATAGAAGCAGTGAGGGGATTTTTGGCAGATGTATCCATAGTGTGCGCTATGAGGGTGGGATTTTTAGAGTGTGGTATTCTGTCATTCATCAATGGACTTTGATTAATGACATTCCCTATCCGACTTATTTTATCAAATATATAGAATCTCGTGATGGTATAACTTTCGGAAGTGAGGGCAAAACTTGTGTGCAAACGCAAGGGAGTGAATACAGAATCGGACGCCCAAAGGTTTATAAAACGCAAGGTGGCTATGAAATGTATTACACTTCAGATAATTTAGACAAAGAGTATAAAGCAGGGGTAGCCTTTAGTGAAAATGGCATTACTTGGGAGAGGAGAGATAAGGAATGTGGCTTAGAACCTTCTACAAGTGGATTTGATAGCGATATGGCTTGTTATCCTGCGCTTTTGGAAGTGGGGGAGAAAACTTATTGTTTCTATGGTGGCAATGGTATGGGACAAAGTGGATTTGGCTATGCGGAGCTTGCACAATGATATACCTTAAGCCCTATACTCTCGCACATAAGACCTTGTGGAATGCCTTTAATGCAGATTCTAAAAATGGACTTTTCCTCTTTGATAGAGACTATATGGACTATCACTCTGATAGGTTCAAGGATAATTCATTGCTTTTTTATGAGGAGGATAAGCTTTTAGCCCTTTTGCCACTGAATATTACCGATAATGTGCTATACTCTCATCAAGGATTAACCTTTGGAGGATTTATTACAGGTAGGACGATGAAACAAGAAAAAATGCTAGAGTGCTTCACCCTTTTGCGCACATTTATGCAAGAGCAAGGTATAAGCAAATTAATTTACAAAGCGATTCCCTATATCTATCATAAAATCCCATCACAAGAGGATTTATACGCACTTTTTGTAAATAATGCGCAACTTTTTCGCGTGGATTGCTCCTCTAGTATTGCATTACCACACCCTATCGCTCTGCCCAAAGGGAGGAAGTCTCAAATTACACGCGCCAAAAGAGAGAATGTGCAAATAAACCAGAGCCAAGATTTCGCCGCATTTGTTACTTTGCTTAATGAAGTGTTGCAGAGCCGACATCAAAGCAAAGCAGTGCATAGTGCGGAGGAACTTGCCCTGTTAAGCAAGCGATTTCCAGAGCAAATCAAGCTTTTTGTCGCGCACCAAGCGCAAACACTTCTTGCAGGTGCGCTTGTGTTTGTTTATCCCCACCTTATCCACACTCAATATCTCGCAGTCAATGACAAAGGCAGGGAGATTGGCGCATTAGACTTGCTTCTTAAAACTTTGATTGATACTTACGCACAAAGTAAAACTTACTTTGACTTTGGAATCTCCACAGAGTCCAATGGCACATTTTTAAACACAGGTTTAATCTCTCAAAAAGAAGGCTTTGGCGGACGCACGATCACTCATCAATTCTATGAACTTCTTTCTTCGGGGGGGGGGGGTATAATCCCCTATTTGCTCTTTCCCTTTTTACTTTTTTACTCTTTTATTTCTTTGCTTTTTTATTGTGGCATAGCCAACGCTACTACAATGAGGCGGGGCTAAAATGATAAGCATTCAACCTTATTGCCCGACACAAAAGCCACTATGGAATGCCTTTAACCAAAGTGCTAAGAATGGAATTTTTTTGTTTGATAGAGACTATATGGATTATCACGCTGATAGATTTGTAGATAATTCTTTGCTTTTTTATGAGGGAGAGAAACTCTTAGCTCTCTTGCCGCTCAATGTAGAGGGTAAGACCTTATGCTCACATCAGGGACTAACTTTTGGGGGCTTTGTCATCGGAGATTCTATGCGACAGGCTAAAATGCTTGAATGTTTTAGCTCCCTTAGAGAGTATATGAAAGAGAGAGGGTTTGAGCGATTATTGTATAAAGTCCTGCCTTATATTTATCATCAAAGTCCAGCTCAAGAAGATTTGTATGCGCTCTTTAGGAATGGGGCAAAACTTTATCGCACCGATTGTTCTACAACGATTGATTTAAGAAACGCCTTTAAAATGAGCGAATTACGCAAAAGAGGTGTCAAAAAGGCAAAGAAAGAGGGCATAGTGATAGAGCAATCCTCAGATTTTTCTAGCTTTGTCGCGCTAGTCAATGAAGTTTTACAAGATAAGCACAACGCAAAAGCAGTGCATAACGCAGAGGAATTAAGCCTTTTGTATTCAAGGTTTATGGAGAATATTAAACTTTTTGTAGCAAAGAGTAAGAGTGAAATCCTCGCAGCAACTTTGCTTTTCCTCTATCCCCACCTTATCCACACTCAATATCTCGCAGTCAATGACAAAGGCAGGGAGATTGGCGCATTAGATTTACTCTTAAAAACTTTGATTGACACTTACGCACAAAGCAAAACTTACTTTGACTTTGGAATCTCCACAGAATCCAATGGCACATTTTTAAACACAGGTTTAATCTCTCAAAAAGAAGGCTTTGGCGGACGCACGATTACTCATCAATTCTATGAACTTCTTTCTTCGGGGGGGGGGGTATAATCTATGCCTTAATAGCTCCTCTTTTACTATTTCTATTTATTTTTTATCATTTTTTCTTTTTGCAAAAATTTATTTTATCTTTTTATTTTGCACAATGTTGCAGGAGTGTGCAAGAATTACTTACGCGCAACACACACAATCGCACAAAATCCACAAGAGGAGTGAGTAATGATACACCCTCTCTCTGATGTGCAAAGTAAAAGTATAGGACAAAATACGAATATTTGGCAGTTTTGCGTGGTGTTGCCAAACGCTATAATCGGCGAGAATTGCAATATTTGTTCGCATTGTTTTATAGAAAATGATGTAAAAATCGGCAATAATGTAACGATAAAATGTGGTGTGCAGGTATGGGACGGAATTACGATTGAAGATAATGTCTTCATCGGTGCAAATGTAAGCTTCACAAATGATAAATATCCACGCTCTAAGCAATATCCATCTACTTTTGCACAAACGCTGATTAAAAAGGGTGCAAGTATCGGAGCAAGCGCAGTGATACTGCCCGGAATCACTATTGGCGAGAGAGCCACTATCGCAGCAGGCGCAGTTGTAACTAAAGATGTAGGCGATGACTGCACGATTATCCCTCAAATTACTTATCGGGGGGGGGTAAATAATCCCTTATTTGCTTCTTTTTTGGAATCTCAAGCTGATGCCAAAAATGGTAATTTTTTTTTCACTTGCAATACAGATTTAAAAAATCCCAAAACAACGCTTTGCTCTCTATATCTTAAAATTTGTAAAAATCTCTTGGAGCGGGAGCTTAAGCAATGTGCGTAAGATTCCCAAATCCAAATCATTTCAAAGTCTGCATTGCGGGTAAAAATGCGATTGCCCGAAATGCGCTTAAACTCCTACAAGCGAGGTTCAAAAACGATGAGCTTTGCATAATCCCAAATCGCGATGATGTGGGTATGGACACTTGGCAACCCTCACTTTTAAAATACGCTAGAGAGGAGAATATCTCTGTCTGCACACTAGAGCAAGTGCAGCAAATCCCTAATTTGCTTTTTCTCTCACTTGAATTTGATAGACTACTTCGCACAGAGCAGTTTGCAAGCAAGACTTTGTATAATATCCACTTCTCTGCTTTGCCCAAATACAAGGGTGTTTATACTTCTATCACACCGCTTTTAAATGGTGAGCGCACAAGCGGTGTTACTTTACATTGCATTGATAATGGCATTGACACAGGCGATATTATCGCGCAGAGAATCTTTGATATAGGTTTGCAAGAGAGTGCGCGGGATTTGTATTTTAAGTATCTTGCACAGGGCTTTGTGTTGTTTAAGGAAAATGTGGATTCTTTGCTCACAGGAGATTTTCAGTGCAGTAAGCAGGATTTTAGGCAATCGTGCTATTTCTCTCGCACGCAGATTGATGTGAAAAATATCCATATCAATCTTAAAAAAACAAGCTTTGAAATTCATAATCAACTAAGAGCCTTTATCTTTAGAGAATATCAGCTCCCAAGTTTAAAGGGTGTGAGGGTAGCAAAAAGCACTCTAAGCGGGGAATTTATCGGCGCAAATGTCTTTGCAGAGCAGGAAAATGAGTTTATCTTATCAGGCATTGATGGCTTTAAGATTGTAGCGGAGAAAGCGGATATTCTAGCGGGGGGGGGGGGTATAATCCTCCTTTATGCAAAGCATTTCTATTTTATACTTTTTTTAATCTTTTGTTCCACTCAAAAAAATTTTATACATTATTTTATCTATCTTTACACTTATGCGCAAAAACAAGCCTATTTTATAAAAAGGAGCTTGTATGATAAATACGCATAATTTCCCCAAAATTGAGGGTAGATATATTAATTTACGCGAGGCGGAGGTGAGTGATTCTGCCTTTATTCTCTCTCTAAGAATAGATAAGAAAAAATCACAATACATTCACAAAACACAAAATAGCTTGCACAATCAAATAGCCTATATGAATCGCTATAAGAGTTTAGAGAATGAATGGTATTTCATCATAGAGGATAAGCAAGGGAATGCACTTGGGACAAATAGCATTTATCCTACTTATAATCAATTTGTGCTGGATTCTAAGTTATGTTTTTATGAGATTGGGCGCTGGATTATGAGTGATGAAGCGAGTTTCTTGCAAGTTTTAGAATCTGACTTGCTAACAAAACAGGTATTTTTTGAGACTTATAAACTAGATGATAAAAATGTCTTTACGACAAATCCCAAAAATATGAGTGTTTTAAACTATCATCTTAAATTTGGTGCGCTCAAAGTGGGATTTGATGAGAAAGAGGGTTTAGAGATTTTGCTTTTAACGCAGCAAGATTATCAAAAACACAAATCAAAAATGACTTTATTACTACATAAGGAGTGAGTATGGAAAGCACAATAGAAAAACGCATTTATGGGATTTTAAGCAGTGTTTTGGATATGCAAGTAGATGAAAAAACGCATATTTCTATGGAAACTTGCGAACAATGGAGTTCTTTAGCACATATTGATATTGTGATGAGCGTAGAGGAAGAGTTTGGCATTTGCTTTAAAGAGGGTGATTTAGCCTCTATTGTTTCTCAAGAAGCCCTTGTTTTAAAAGTGAAAGAGATTTTATCGCGTGATACAAAGGCTTTGTGATGCTTAACTTACCTATTCATCATATTGGTATTGCAAGTGTAGATATAATAAAAGAATTGAGTGTTTTTAAAGCACTTGGATTTGTGCAAGAGGGTGAGTTTATAGATGAAATACAAGGTGTTAGGGGCATATTTGTGATTCCAAGTGATAGAGCATTGCCACAATATCGCTTTGAGCTTTTAGAAAATTTGCATAAACAGGGTCCGCTTACAAACTACCTCAAAAACAAAACCAAAATGTATCATATTGCCTATAAGAGTGTGGATATACAAAAAGATATGCAATCCCTGCTAGATAGCGGGGGGGGGGGGGGGGTAATATGCTCATAACGCCCATTACAAGTGCAAGTTATTTTAAAAGAATTTGCTTTGTTATGCTTAAAAATCGTTTATTAGTGGAATTAGTAGAAGAAAAGTAAGTGGAGAAAGAAATGGAATTAGATGTATTTAAAGAACATATCACGCGAAAAGAGATTTTAGAATCTGCAAGATTCGTCCAAAAACACACAAATGTGCTTAAAAAATACACAATTAATGTGCATAGGAATCACGCATTTGAAGCAATTTCAAGCATTATTAGTCCCTTTTTGCAAAAAAGTGGTATTTTTGGTGAATTTAATCTTAGTCCTTATGATGATAGTTTTTTGTTTGCTTCTTTGCAAGAGGAAATGTGGCAAAAGGCAGATTTAGAGATTGTGTGGATTGATTTTAATCATTATAAAAACACAGCCATTTTGCCCTATCTTTTAGAAAGGCTCAAGGCATTGCGCAATGTTTCTTTGGCTCCTATTTTGGTTATTGCTTTAGATATTGATAAAGGCATTGATGAAAATTTGGAGGATTTAAAAGCATTTTTAGATGTGAGTGATTGTGAGGTTTTATTTGTATCTGCGCTTTTGAGCACATTTGATAGGGAGGATTTAATAGATGAGGTAAAAAGCAAAATCACAGGTTCAAGGTTGAGTAATTTTGCTTGTGTGAAACTTGCACAGCTGCTCGGGCTTGTGTGGATTCCAGCTTTTTTGCTTCCTAACCTAAAGGCAATCGTGTGCGATTTGGATAACACGCTTTATCGTGGTATTTTAGGTGAAGATGGCATCAATGGAATTATCCTTAATGAGGATTATCAAAACTTGCAAAAGCAGATTCTTTCCCATAAAAAGCAAGGATTTTTACTTGCCCTTGCTTCAAAAAATGAGGAGGAAGACGCAAAAGAGCTTTTTAAAACAAGAAAAGATTTTGTGCTCAAGTGGGCAGATTTTGATATAAAAAAGGTAAGTTGGAATCCTAAAGTCCAAAGCTTACAAGAGATAGCACAGGGCTTTAATATAGGGTTAGATTCTATACTTTTTATTGATGATAATCTTGCTGAAGTGCAAAGTGTGCAAAGTTTGGGTGTAAAAACGATTTTAGCAACTTCACCATCTGAAGTGTTAAGAATCCTTAGTCTTTTTCCACAATTAAAAAAGATAAATATAAAAAGAGAGGATTTACTGCGCTCTTTAGACATAAAGGCAAACGCACAAAGAGAATCTCTTAAAGAGTTGCCCAAGAGCGAGTATTTTAAAAGCCTTTGTATGCAGTTAGAGTTTTGTGTGAATAATATGAAAAGTATAGAAAGAATTGAGGAATTGCTCAACAAAACCAATCAATTTATCGCAAACTATACACGTCCTAGTCTAGAGCAAGTGCGAGAGTGGATTATGGACAAGCAGCATTGTGTAGTTTCTGTTGCAATGCAAGATAAACTAAGTGATAGTGGGATTATTGGTATTTTTGTAGGTAAAAGTGAGGATTCTTATTTATGCCTTATAGATTTATGCGTGAGTTGCCGCGCACTTGGTAGAAAGATAGAGGATATTATGCTTTTTCAATCTTTAAATCTAATGGCAGATTTTTTAAAAATAAAGAAAGAGAATGTAAAAGTGTATTATCAAAAAGGAGCGAGAAATGCACCATTTTTAAGTTTTCTTGACTCTTTAAATAGAGAAAAAAGTGAAAACTTTGTGATTCTAAGAATATCAAAGCCTGATACAAGTGGGCTTAAAATCAACATAAAGGAAGTAAAATGAAAAAAGAACAGCAAAGATTGGAAAACATTGCACAAGATTATAACAATCCGCTTCAAGCAAAGGAAGTAACAAATTTAGAGATTTTTTATGGATTTGAGATTTTTAAGAGATTTTATAGTGGTGGTGATGTTTTGGAAATGGGACCCGCAGAAGGAGTGATGACAAAATATTTGGTGGATTATGTAGAGAATCTTGAAGTTTTAGAGGGTTCATCGCATTTTGCCCAAAATCTTAAAAAACAATTTCCGCATTTAAATGTGCATAATGCTTTGTTTGAGGAGTTTAAGCCAAGCAAAAAATATGATTGTATTATAATGGGGCATGTTTTAGAACACGTAGAATCTCCTCAACAAATTTTAAACCTAGCCAAGGGGTGGCTTAAAGATTGTGTGGATATTTCTTCGGGGGGGGGTATAATGCTCTCTTTAGTGCCTAACTCCCACTCTCTTCATCGTCAGGCTGCGGTTAAAATGGGATTATTAAAGAGCGAAGATTCTATGAGTGAAGCAGATATTTTTCACGGACATAGGCGCATTTATGATTTGCAATCTCTGCAAAAAGAGTTTTTAGCGGCTGGATTAAAAATTATTGATAGTGGTGGTTATTGGCTGAAACCTTTATCAAATGCGCAAATACAAGCATATTGGGATTCTCAAATGATTCTTGCATTTATGGAACTAGGAGAGATATATCCACAAATAGCGGGAGATATTTATGTCGTAGCTTCTCTTTAAGGCTTTTGAATGAGCAATGTGCGTGTGGAATATTATATTAATTATGCTACAATAAAAGTGATATTAACAAAACGAGGTGAGAGTGAAAAATTTATTATTTATTTTTGGGACAAGACCAGAAGCGATAAAGTTAGCTCCTGTAATCTTGGAATTTAAAAAATATCCACAAATATATAATATCATTATTTGCAATACAGAACAACAAAAAGAGCTATCTCACAAAGCTTTAAGTTTTTTTGGATTAGAGGCAGATATAAATTTAGGGGTAATGGTAGAAAATCAGAGTTTATCATCATTACAAGCTAGAATTTTAGTAAAGCTAGAAGAAGTTTTTAAAAATCATAAGATTGATGGGGTTTTTATTCAAGGAGATACGATGAGTGTTTTTGCAGGTGCACTCTCTTGTTTTTATCATAAGGCGGATATTTTTCATATTGAAGCAGGATTGCGCTCTTATGATTTGCTTGAGCCTTTCCCAGAAGAAGCGATAAGACAAATGGTAAGCAGAATTACAACATTGCATTTTGCTCCAACGAAAAAATCTGCTAAATCTCTCAAAAAAGAGGGTATAAGTAAAGACAAAATCTATCAAGTAGGGCAAACAGGTATTGACGCACTTTCTCTACTCAATAAAAAAGCATTGCAAAACGCAACAAAATTTTGGAAGTCAAAAAGCGTGGATGTCATCGGGGGGGGGGGGTATAGTATTAATTACTGCTCATAGAAGAGAAAATCACGGGCAGAGACTAGAGCATATTTTAGATTCCATAGAGGCATTATCTTCTAAATTTCCTTCTCATCAGTTTATCTTTCCATTACACCCTAACCCAAATGTAAAACACAGAGTGTGCGAAAGATTATCCACACATCAAAATATCATTCTTACAGAAGCTTTGGATTATCCCCAGCTTGTTTGGCTCTTGCAAAAAGCAAAACTTGTTTTAACCGATAGTGGTGGCATACAAGAGGAAGCACCGACTTTTGGTGTGCCTATTTTAGTCTTGCGCAACAAAAGCGAGAGGATGGAGGGTGTCAAAAAGGGATTTGCAAAGCTTGTAGGCACAAAGAGCAGTGTGATTATCAAAGAAGCAAGCAATGTGCTTTCTCAAGGATATAGAATAGAGGGTGTAAATCCCTATGGAGATGGAAGAGCAAGTCAAAAAATTGAGAAAATTATAAGGAGATTTTTAAATGGATAAATTAGTCAGTGTTGTGTTGCCTACTTTTAATGGAGAGGAATTTATTGAGCAAAGCATAGAAAGCGTGTTAAACCAGAGCTATAAAAATTTAGAACTCATTATCGTCAATGATTGCTCTAGCGATAGCACACCTTACATTATAGAAGAGTTTGCAAAAACAGATTCTAGAATTAAAATCATCCACAACAAGAGCAATCAAAAACTACCAAAGTCTTTGAATATAGGATTTAACGAAGCAAATGGAGAGTATTGGACTTGGACTTCTGATGATAATTATTATTTGGATAATGCGATTGAGGAAATGGTGGCTTACCTTGAGGAAAATCCAAATAAAGTGCTTGTCTGCACAGATTTTACTAATGTTCATATTGATACAAATGGCAACAGCAGTGAAAGCGAATTTGTAGTGAGTGAAAAAATAGAGGATTTGATTTATTGGGATAGTGTGGGCGCGTGTTTTTTATATAGAGCAGAAGTAGCAAGGTCCATAGGAGGATATGATGAATCTTGCTTTAAAGTGGAGGATTATGAGTATTGGTTGAGAATGGGACTTGAAGGTGAATTTGGCACAATTCACAAAAATTTGTATGCTTACAGGTTGCGCCCTCAGAGTTTAACAGGCACACAAAAATTATATGAAGTTGCTGGAAAGACAGAGAGATTATTGTTGAAGTATTTGCCCTTATATCTCAAAAAATATCCAAATTTGGATTTGAAGTTAAAATGTAAATTGAGATTATGTTTTATTAATGGAGAGGATTATAAACTGAAAGAACTTTGGGAAAAATGTTCGCTTAGGGAAAAAAGAGATTTCTACATTTATCTAAGAACTTGCTATGTGAGTTTAAAGGATGAAAAATATAGAGAAGCTATTGCACAAATTAGCTTGTTTTATCGCTTCAAATTTTGGATTTGGCTACTTAGTAGAAAGCATAAATTAGAGCAAAGCTAAAATGAGAAATATTTATGTTTTTTATCCTACGCAAGTTATTGGTGGCGCAGAATTACTCTTTGTCCGAGTGCTAAATTTTCTTGCGCAACACTATCCAATAAAAGTTGGCTATATTAATTTCGCGGATAGTTGCATAAATGAACTTTTGAGTGAGTGCGTGGAGAGAATTGTAGTGGATAAGAGTATTACTCTGCCATCGCATTCCACAATCATTGCTCCTCCTTTTTGTCTTTGTAAATTTCCGAAAATAAAATCAAAAAATATTTATTTTCTTTATTGGGTATTGCATTTTGAAGAATTTACTATTTCAATGATGCCTTTAGCAAGAATAACACGGGAAGATTGTGCCAAAAAAGCTCAAACAATGATACATTACAATGCTTTAATTTGTATGGACGAAGTAACAAAAATTGCCACGGAGGAATTTTCTTCTCTCAAAGTAGAGCAAAAGCACATTGTGCCTGTGATATTGGAGGATTATCCTTGTTCATTTACCAAAGAAACTTTAGTTGATGAAGAGTGTATTCATATTGCTTGGGTGGGGAGGCTAAGTAGGGATAAAATCTATGCTTTAATTAACCTAATGGATAACTTAGAGAAACTAGATTTGGACAAAAAGATAAAGCTACATATTATCGGGGAGGGAGATTCTAAGCATCTCATTAGAGAATATCCTTATGAGGTTATTTATCTAGGCACACTCTCGCCCAAAGATTTACCACTTTATTTGCAAAAGAATTGTGATATTTGCTTTGCTATGGGAACTTCTATGCTAGAGGCAGAAAAATGCGGTGTGCCTGCTGCAATGGTGTTTTATACGACTGAAAAATTCTCTAATGATTCCTTTGTTTGGACTTTTAAGCTTAAAAATTATGTTTTGGGCTATGAAAAAAGCTTGGGATTGATACCTGAAACAGAGTTAATGAGCCTAGAGCAAATCTTAAATGATTTTTTAGCCAATATGGCTCATCGTTCCAAAGAGGCAAGAGCACATTTTGAAAGTTTTTTGATAGAGAAGCATATAGAGAAGTTTTTGCAATGTGCTAATGAAACTTCGTATTCAATGGAGGTATTGAGTAAAGAAAAATCAAAGATTAAGGTAGAGCGTCTTAAATGTAAAATAATAAAATTATTTAAAAAATTAAGGAAAGTTTTGACATAATTTATTCCGCTTTTTGTTCTAAATACCATTTGTGTATTTTATAAATAGGGGGGGGGGATATGAACAAAGCTATCAAAGCCGCAATAAGACAATATCTTTATGTTAAAAATGATAGATACAAGAATAATTTACGGATAAGAATCTATCTTTACATTTTTTCTTTGAAAATTCCTTTATTGATGAAACGATTTAAAGGCAAAAATCGGTTGGAATATCGCCTGTTTTTTGTGTTGCCTATTTGGCGTAAAAAGGACAATCAAGAGAAATTAAAATTCATTGCATCAGTGCAAGAAAACTACCAAAACACAATTCAAGCCATAAAATCTCGCACCCAAGATGGCAAACCGATAAGAGTAGGTTTTTTAATCATCGCTGATAGTGTATTTTCTGCCCGAGCTATCTTTGAACTAATGCTAGAAGATTCCACATTCGCACCTTTTGTCCTTGTGATACCTGATACTTCAAGGGGAGAGGAACGAATGTTTA
>NZ_JAPHNC010000015.1 GCF_026241255.1 Helicobacter sp. MIT 21-1697
CGAGGAGAGGAGGAGTATTTTAAGTGAGGATACAACCTTTTTAAATGAAAGGAAGCGCATTGTGGGTCAAGATGAGCATATGAAAGATTATGAAGACTTGAAGCAGTAGGGCTTAAAAGGCTTGTGATTGATTTAAATTAGTGGGTTTAGCATTTATTAGATTCTAAGCACATATTCTTTATGGGCATTTGAATCCATACACACAGGAACATTATAAAGTGCGCTTAAATGCTCTTGTGTGAGTATGTTTTGTGCGTTACCAAAGAGGGCATTAGAGTGTGATGTAAAAGATGAGCTCATCTTATAAAGCAAAAGGGCTTTATGTGAAAGATAGGCAGCGTGTGCGGGAAAATGCGTATTTAAGATAATTGCACAGCCTTGTTGGGAGAGTTTTTTAAGCGTTTCAAGTATGATTTTTTGATTCGCAAAATCAAGGTTAGATTCTGGCTCATCAAGTATAAGAATCTTTGGTTTTTTGACTAATGCTCGTGCAAAAAGCACCATTTGAAGCTCCCCTCCACTTAATTCAAAGCAAGTTTTATCTAGTAAATGCGTGAGAGATAGGGATTCCAAAGTATTTTTGGCTAGCTCTAAATGTGCTGCTTGTGGCTTTGTCATCACAAAAGGATTTAAGCCGAGCAAAACCATATCAAGCACATTAATATCAAAAATATGTGCCTTTGCTTGAGGCACATAAGAGATAAGTTGCCATATGTGTTTATGCGTGTAGGCTTTGAGCGGTTTGTCAAAAAGTTTGCTCTCACCCTTATTCCATTGTAATAATCCCACGATACATTTAATCAAGGTCGTTTTACCTGCGCCATTGCGTCCTAAAATACTTAAAATTTCGCCCTCTGAAATGTGTAAAGAGATATTTTTGAGAATCTCACAAGATTTTCTAGCAAATGTTGCATTTTGTATGTGAAGCATATCTACCTCCTCGCATTTTTGCGTAAGATATAAATAAAAAATGGCACACCAACAAGCGAAGTAAGAATTGAAATAGGGATTTGCTCACTTGAGAGTGTGCGTGAGAGGGTATCAATGAGCAATAAGAACAAAGCCCCGATGATAATGCTTAGAGGAATAAGCTTTGAATTTTCATTCCCTATAAGTAATCTCGCAATATGTGGCACGAGTAATCCTATCCAACCAATCACACCGCATATGCTCACTGCACACGTTACAATCATTGTGCTTGCAAAAATCACTGCACAACGCAAGCTATTGAGATTTATGCCTAAGCTTTTGGCTTCATCATCAGGCAGCATAAGCGCATTACATTTCCAACGCACAATAAAGAGAATAAGCATACCTAAGAGAATCCCTAATGCGCTAAAAAGCGTGTGTGCCTGAACATTTACATCTAATGAGCCTAAAAGCCAATAGGTAATCGTGGGGAGCGTATCTTGCGGGTCAGCAATGTATTTTACAATACCAATGAGGCTTTGAAAGAATGCGCTTATGATGACACCACTTAGAATCATCGTGGTAGTTTCATAGGGTATATGTTTATTATAACCTATAAGCACGACAAGCGCGAGCGAGGCAATGCCACACATAAAGCCTATAATACCAATATAGCTCATACTCAATCCCAAAAGCAGTCCTAACACAGCCCCAAAACTTGCCCCGCTTGTAACGCCTAAAATATCGGGCGTGGCAAGGGGATTGCGAAATAGACTTTGAAATGCCACTCCTGCTACGCTTAATCCCGCTCCTACTACAATGGCTAAAAGCACTCGCGGCAGACGAAAAGAAAAGATAATGTGTGTTTGTATCTCATCTCCCTCTCCCATAAGCGAAGCGATAACTTCGCCAATAGAAAGAGTATAGCGACCTACACTCAAAGAAAAAATGGCACATAGCAGCACAGCACTCAACGCTACAATATAAATACTTGCACTTTTAAAAGATGTCATTAATAATTCCATACATATTTGACAAAAATATTTCTGCCCGGCTCAACAAGCGGATTGCTCAATGTTCTAGCCATAGAGATATTTTCTGCGGTTACAGGATTTCTGCCCACTACATTAAAGAGATTGCTTGCGCCGATGAGTAGCTCCATATCTTGCAATGTGCTTGTAAAGCCTCCTAGCTTTAAGCCTAAGATTATATCTGTCATCGTGTAGGCTGGTATTTTGCGCTCTTCAGTAGAATCAATACGATTTTTTGCGCCATAAGCCCTTTGCGTGAGATTGAAATACCATTTGTGAAAGTTAAGCCCTAAGGAAACCTGACCATAAAGTGGCGCAAGATAAGCAATAGGCTTATCATCAGTGAGATTTTGCCCATAATTATATGCTCCTACATAGTGTATGGTAACCCTCTCATCAAAAAAGCTATGCTTGCCCTCTAATTCTGCTCCTGCAATCATTGCTTTGCCTATATTTTCATATCGGTATAAGTGATTTTGGTTAATTGTTGCATTTTGATAGGAGCTTAAAGCCAACATATTTGTATAGTATGTGTAGAATCCTGTCAGTGAAGCGAAGTGATTTTCACTTTGGATTCTAAAGCCAAATTCTGCAGTTTGTGAATATTCGGGTTTAATGAGTGGGTTGGCTATTGTAAGTGTAGAACTCCCGCTAGGTGTAGTTTGCATACGAGTTCCAGCTGAAGGGGCTTTGAAGTTATGGCTTAGATTTATCACATTGCTTATATAATCATTGAGGAAATACACAGAACCTAAAGCTCCTGTGATTGCACCATTGTGAATAATGCTATTATCGTCTAAGAGTTTTGAAGATTCTGCGGAAATAGAGTTAGAGCTATTATTTAATTCTGTGCTTGAGCGGGTTTTAGAAATAGTTGTAAGCACATAATCCCCTCGTAATGAAGCAGAGAGATACCAGCTTTGCGAAGCGTTAAAATCATCTTTGATAAAAGCTGCAAAATCTGTGCTTGAATGTGGGCGATTAGTTGTATTTGTGGTGTTATTAACAAGATTAATCTGTTGCACAGCTTTTGGCGATATGGAGCTTTCAAACTCTGCACCATAGGCTAAATTATGTTTGCCAATTATAGAAGTATAGATTAATCTTCCCCCAAAATAATTATTATCATAGACTTTTTGATTGATATTGACATTATTAAAAGCTAAGCGATTATTCCATATATCTGTATCCCAATGCCGATAATAAAGATAGCTCTCCATAGAATCTGCAAAAGCTAAGGTTTGATTTTGCAAGCCTACTCGCAAATAATATTCGCTGATAGGATTTTCGCTCATAAAGATTTTATGGCTTGAGCCCGGAGCTGCTCCCAAACCTCCGGCACGATGAGATTCTACTCTAGTAAGTCGCCCTTGTGTATAATAACGAGTGGAATCTTTGCTATAACCGATATTAAAATCTATGCCATAGTAGTTGAAGTTAGAGTTTTTGGCTTTGTTGCTGCCATTTTCTTTTATGGGTGTGCTATAATCTCCTGCGCTCTTCGCACTAAAGCCAATAAGCATATCCCAACCACCTCCACCGCCTAGCACTTCTGCCCTACCGCTAAAGAGATTATTAACACTGCCATATTCCAAGGCACGAATCCTTGCAGTGGCTTCAAAAGACTGCCCAGCTCTATTGTATGTTGATGTGCGAGAGCGAAAATTAATCACGCCATTTTGCGCATCACTCCCCCATAGTGAGCTTCCAGCTCCGCGTAAGATTTCTACACTTTCAAATTGATATGGGTCCAAGGCATTAAATTCCAAAGTTGAACGTCCAGAATAGCGCACACCATCAATCATTACGATTGACCTTTGGAGATTGCTATTTTGTCCGCGAAATGTGATTTGCCCATTGACACCACCTGAACGCGAATATACAATGCCCGGCGCAGATTCTAAAATGCTTTGAATATTGCCTGTGCTTTTATGCAATAAAGAAGCATTATCAATAACACTGATTTGCTTACTTTGTAATTCAATAGGAATCTCACTCATAGCAGCTTGAGCAGTAACTACTGATTTTTCAAGCCTAACTTTATCTTTTTCTGCGCTTTGGCTATTTGCCCCTATTTCAGCATAAGCAATATTTACACAAATAAGCGGTAAGCAAAGTATATTATAATGATATTTCATTATCCATCTCTTTTTTTAAATTAGTAATGATTATTATATTGTTTTTTTCTAAAATATTCAATATAATTTGAATATTCAAAAAATTACATAAAGGAGAGTAAATGAGTAAGAATCAAGTAGGGCATAATGCTAAAGAAAGTATTAATTTAGAGAATCTTTATCAATATAAAGATTTAGAAGCGTTTGGCAAAATTGCCTATATTGATACAGGAACTTTAAGTATGAATAGTGTAGGGGGACATTTTTTGTATAAGCATATTTTGCAGTATATCAATTTGTATGAGGAATTTGAATCCATTGTCTTAGAGGATTTTTGCGCAGTGGTATTGCCTATGGGCATTGATGAGGTGTATCTTTCATATTTTAAAGATAAGATTTTGCACTATTTGCACAATGGTGGAGTAGTGCTTAGCTTTATGAGTGATTATATGCAGATTTTACCCTTTAGCAGTGGCTATATTCAATCTCTTGTGCCCATAAAGGAGAGAGTCATTCAAATTACCTCAAGCGATGCAGCAAAAGTTATTTTTGATGGTGTGAGGGAATATGATATTAATTATAGGCGCGGTGTAAAAGGATTTTTTAATAGAGGATATTTTGATAAAACTCTTTTGCCTCAAGGTGTCGAAATATTTTTAGAAGATAGTGAGGGGCAATGTGTGGGATATATTGATAGAGATTCTACAAATGGTATTATCCTTTCAACAGCTAATGCGGATTTGCTAGGGTTTGGACTATTTGATAATACAAGCGCAAGAAAAATGGGTCTAAATCTCCTTAAATGGCTATCAAATCAATTACAGAGCAAAGATTATAAAGCATTGCGAGAGAAAGCTTCTTCTTTGCCTAATCCTACTCCGTCTAATTCTACCTCATATAGAGAGTTAAGCTTTTTAGATTTCATATCTGATAAGAGCAAACAGAATCTTTCAAACCCTTTATTAAAAAATGCCATTATTACAGGCGGGAGTTCCTTTAATGCACATTTTTTTAGTAACAAAAATGCAAAATATGCACACTTTTTCTCACATCGCTATCATTTTTTAGATATAGATTCTATACATTTTCAAGACTTTGATTATATTGTTCTTGCCTCAAGGCTTAATAGTGCGTATCTTATGCCACATAAACAAAAATTTATTGATTACCTTCAAAGTGGCGGGCATATTATCTCTTTTGGCGAGATTGAGAAGGATTATCTCCCTAATATCGTATGGAAAGATTATCCTGTGAATTTTTGGTGGTGGCTTATACAAGGGGCGGATATGCCCTTATATGCTTTAGAATCTGATGGAAGCAAACAAGAGGGGCGCACCAAAAGCGGTCTTTTTAGCAAAATGGAAGTAAGCACTGCAAAATGGCACTATCACGGAGCGTTTTATCCACCAAGCAATGCAACAAAGATTCTTGTAAATGAGCTTGATGAGAGTATCATTTATAAAGATAATAGCTTCAAAGGCAATCTCTATGTAACTTCACTTGACCCTGAATTTCATTTAGGACAGGGCTTTATGCCAACAACAGAGCCATTTTTTGATACCTTTATGCAGTGGGTAGAAGAGGACATAATGCAAAGTGCAAAAAATAAAGGATAAATATGAAAAGCTTACTCTTAAGCGCGATTGTTTGTGCTTTCACTTTGAGCGCGCCATTTCCTATTTATTACACAGATGAGAAAGGATATAGCACGACTATCCATCAAAAGCCCAAACGCATTGTTGTAGCAGGGGGTATGTGGCCATTCCCCTCTGTGCTTATAATGCTTGAGGGTAGCACGAAAAATCTTGTGTATATGCCAAGCTCAAGTAAGAGTGCGATTGAACATTCTTTTATGCGTGAGGCATTCCCCGATATAGATAAGATTCACATTGGAGAAAGTGAAAATATTGAGGAACTTCTAAAATTAAAGCCAGATTTGTTTATCTGCCATAGTGCCAATATCAAACTCTGTGAAGCGATGAAAAAGACTGCTATCCCCACCATTGAAGTGAGCGTGAATAAATGGCATTATGATTCTTATGAGACGCTGAAGGGTTGGATTGACCTCATTGCCCCTATTTTGGATAGACAAAAGGAAGCACAGGTGTTTTTGGATTTTGCCAAAAAGGTAGAAAAAGAGATAGAATCGGCTAAAAAGCAAACCCAAAAGCCAAAGGCACTGATTATTCATTATTTTGATAATGAGAAATCTTTATCTGTTGGTGGGATTTTTGCTGATTATTTATTGCAAAAAAGTGGAGCGCAAAATGTGATTACAAGCAAGAGTGTTGCCAAAATCAGCCTTGAAGAAATTTATAGGCTTAATCCGGATATTATTTATATTAATAATTTTAATACCCTTATGCCAGAGGATTTGCTTAACGCTCCTTTATGGAAAGGCATTCAAGCTATTAAGAATAAAAGAGTATATAAATTTCCTTTAGGCTCGTACCGCCCTTTTGCGCCAAGTGTAGATTTGCCTATTTTGCTCAAGTGGCTCTATGAGCATAATTATCCTCAATATGCTGATGAAAGAGCCCTTTTGGGCTTTAGTCAAGCATTTTATAAGCAATATTTTGGGTTAGATTTAACTCAAACACAGATTGTGCAGATATTTACCCCATCAAAAGAGGCAGGGAAAATAAAGTAGGGTTACCTCGTAGATTCTATGCCTTGCTCGCAATAGCGACTTTTGTTTATGAGAGTTTGCAAGTAGATGTTGTGATTAGATTCTAGCATTGTGCGCGGATTTTCAGGGTGATAGAGATGATAAGCAACGCCACCAAACTTTAATCGCCGCAACTCTCCGCCATTAAATAAAAATCTCGCGACAAATTCAGAATCTTCTCTCCCCCAGCCGATAAATGCTTCATTGAAGCCATTAATATTTATGCAATCAGCTTTATAAAAGCTCATATTGCACCCGCGAATGCCTTTAATCAAATCTTTTTTATCAAAAAAAGTAGCAGTAATCTTAGAGGTGGCAAAAATCAATGAGCAGAGCAAGGCACTTCGTTTTGCCTTAAATCCACCTTGTTTAAAGGCTAGTCTAAAGGCATTTTCTTCCCGAGATTCCATAATATTCTGTGTCCTCTTGCTATCTAATATGACACGAGAGCCTTGCAAAAATACATTCTTTTTTGCATAGCGCAAATGGTCTTTAATAAAATGCGCATCTAAAATCATATCTCCGTCAATGATAATAATATACTCTCCTTGTGCTTCTTTGATAGCAAGGTTACGAATACTGCTTAGACGAAAGCCTTTGTCCTCGTGCCAAATATGCCTTAAGGGGCAGGGAAAATGCGTTTGATAGGATTGTATCAGCTCTTTTGTGTCTTTTGTGCTGCCATCATCGGCGATAAGCACTTCATTGGGCAAAAACGCAAGATTTTTCACAGAATCAAGCACGAGGGCTAATCTTTCTTTTTGATTATAAGTAGTGATGATAAGCGAAGATACTCGGGGGGGGGTCGTGCTTTGTAGCTCATAAAGCTTCATATATTTAAAAAAAGTGCCAAGTCCATTACAGAGACTAATCACAAAACCTTTATAACCATAAAAAATGCCTTTTTTGAGAAAATAATCCCTCAAAAAAGTCCAAAATCCGTGCGTGAGCGCTTTAAATGGGCTTGAATGCTTATGGGTATTTTGCTCTGCCCATAGGCTAGAGTATCGTTGGAGTTTTTCAAGTAAGTGTGCGATATTGTCATAAGCATAATGTTTTATGCCGCTTGAGAGTTTGAGTTTATGCGCATTTTTGGGGATTATCACGCTCTCATGAACAAAATTATCATTAAAGCGCGTGAAAGTTTTATTAAAAAGCCGCCAAACATAGTCTGGATACCACCCACACGCCTTTATCCATTCCCCATTATAGAGATTTTTACGAGGCAAAGCATAGATAGTATGGGAATCTAATGTTAAAGATTCTATGAGTGCGAGTGTATCGGATTCTAACACTTCATCAGAATCAATGCTCAAAATCCAATCGTGTTTTGCATAGCTTATCGCTAAGTTTTTTAAAGCCCCAAAGCCAATAAATTCACTTTCATATATTTTGACATTGCTAAAGCTTTGAGCAATAGAGAGAGTATCATCAGTGCTGCCATTATCAAGCAGGATAATTTCATCAAAACTTTGTAGAGATTCTAAACACTCTCTCATTGTCTCTTGTGCATTTTTGACAAGGATTGTAACGCTTATGGGAAGACTCATTTATTAAAAGCTCAAGCTTCCACCTACGCGAATATTAAGGTATTGCGGGATAGGGATATTCTCTACGCGAGTGAATTTCGTGCTTGTCTGCAAGGCAATATCAAGGAATCCAAGCACATTAAGCCCCCCTGTAAGTATGAGTCCTGTGTCTTGGCGCAAATCTTTCATCGCACCTACACGCACATCAATAGCCTTAAAATCAAAGGCAACCCCGCCACCAATCATTTGACTTTGTTGCTTGATATTGCTAAAAGCAATGAGGTCATTTGGAGTTAAATCCGCATCAAAAGCAAGGTTAAATCTTTTTGTATTATAGCCAATCCCTGCTCTGTATTGTGGCTTGATAGTGATGTCTGAAAATGTGGATTGGAAACTTGGAGAGTTGATATTTTTTGCCACAAGTCCAAAGGTGAGATAGCGAAACTCGGGGAAATCAACTTCATAAAGCGCACCCACATCAATACCAAAACTATTTGAAGAGATAGCACCATCAAGTGAAGCAAAGTCGGTGAGTTCTTTTTTAAAATCCATATTTGTTCTGATTCCCATTTCTCTTTGGGTGCTCATAGCACTCATAAATTTACCTGCTAGTCCAATATTGAGATTGCCATTTTTAAGATAAAAAGTGCGTGCATAGCCCACAGGCAGTTCAGTAAGCACAAAGCTTGTAGCGATAAGTTTATGTGCATTGCTCCCATCTTCTAGTGAAGCAATGAGTGAATAGGAGTTATAGTCCTTTTGATTTGAGGGTTTATAACTGAAGCTATCACCATTATCTACGAGCTCATAGAAGCTATTATTGCCACCATCAATAATAAGTCGCATACGAGAAGCATCGGCTTTAATAGACATACTTGAATATACAGAAGCAAAAAGCGCTACGCCAAGTGAGCCAAGCTTTTCATTCATTGTTTTGGTAGAAATTTGTAACACTACGCCATCTTGACTAACAACATTGAGATTATTATCTTTAAGTATATCTTGCACGGCACTAATATCATTTACGGCTTTATCAAGTCCTTTATCGCCACCTTTAGCAATAGTAATACCTTGTAAAAGTCCAGCTGCAACACTCCCCATTCCTCCAGCTTGGCTAAAATCAAGTGTGCCATAATCAATGCTTCCTGCGATATGGCTCAATAAGTTTTTTTGTTCATTATTAAGCGCAGTACTTCCTTGCACTTGTGTTAATACGGCAGTGATTAAGTCGCTATAATTACCGCCTTGATGGTTTTGTAGATAGGTTTGTAAATCTTGCGCAACATTGCCGCTTGCAGATTGCCCAAGCACAGATTTAAGCGCATTTTCAACGACATTTGTAACCTCGCCCACACTTGCTCCACTATTGCTTGCAAAAGTGCTTACAAGCCGCTCAGCAGTGTCTGCCATATTGTTAATATCAATCTTAGCAAGTTTAGCGAGATTTTGCTCTTTTAAACCAATACCTAGAGAATAGCCCATTTTTACGCGTGGGTCAGAGCTAAGAAGCGCAGGATTATAATATAATCCCCAAGCAGAATGTTTCAATGCAACTCCTGCTCCACCCATTGCCGCAGAAGTATTCCCCATAGAGCCAAACTCTAATGCTTCAAGCGAATTGTAGAAGCAACTACTTAGCATTCCTAAAGCAAGAAATCTTTTCCCCCACATATTATCTCCTTATTTTGCCACTAAAACAGGAATAGGAGAGGAGTTAATAAAGCTGTTTTGGTGGGAGTTAAAGATTCTATGCAAGAGTGAAGATTCGCTCGCACCAATGATAAGCAAGTCGTAATTATTCACAATCTCAAGCACAACATCAATAGGATTACCTGTTTTTAGAATCTTTTGGCAAGTAATGCCTTGTTTATTAAACTCTGCTTCAAACTCATCAAGCATTGTATTTGACTTCTCATTTTCAATATTTTCAATCGTACCATAATCCACAATTCCGCTTTCAGCATATACAACAATCTCTGGTGTTACGTGCAAAAGCGTGAGTTCAATTTCGTCCCTATGTCCAAAAAATCGGATAATAGTCTGAATAGCTCTACGACATTCTTGTGTATCGCTCACGCCAAATAAGAGCTTTGTCATAATCCACTCCTTGTTTTAGATTTTGTTGAGTTTATCTCAATAGTTAAGGAAGTCTATTATATCACAAAAATCGGCATTATATAAAATAACCTTAATGGGTGTGCCTTTTGGCAGGGATTGCACATTATCAAAGAGTGCAATTGCATTGTTTCGCCACATAGTCGTAAGTGAGCTTGAGCCGATTTTTCCACCATTATGAGGAAAAAATGTTTCGTTTTCACATCGTCCTAGAATCATAGAAGTTGTATTGGCTTTGAGTTTTAATGACTCATTGAGCTTAAATGTAAGGCTTTGAGGGAAGAAAGCACTTGCCCCTTGCAGAGATTCTAAAATAGACAAAATAAGTGTGTGTAAGTGAAGAAGTAGGGCTAGAGGATTACCCGGCAGTAAGATAATAAGTGTTTTTCCCAATGTAGCAAGTGCTAGGTGGCGTCCGGGTTTGACATTGATGCCATCAAAAAGCATTTTTGCTCCTTGTGCTTTTAAAACTTCTTTAATCAAATCTGCATCACCCACACTTGCTCCTCCGCTTGTGATAATCACATCATATTGATGAAATTGCTCAATCGCCGCACAAAGGGCTTTTTTGTCATCTTGCAAGATACCTCGGTACTCGCACTTAAAGCCACGTTGTTGAAGGAGGCTATAAAGGCTTGTAGCATTTGTGTTGTAAATTTGGTGCGCTTTGGCATTTTGATGTGGTTCAATGACTTCATCGCCGCTTGAGTAAATTCCTATGTGTAAAGGCGCAAAACTTTGCACTTGAGCAATACCTTGTGAAGCAATGATGCTTAAATCAAGGTGGTTTAATCGCTTGCCTTTTTGTAAAAGAAGTGAATTTTGAGCGATTTCTTCACCTTTAAGGCGGATATTTTGTCCTTGAGTGAGGTTTTGCTTACAATTTGGTGCAGGAATATACACACCTGTTTCATTTTCTTGCACCCATTCAATTTGCACAACTGCTTGGGTGTTTTGAGGGAGCATTGAACCTGTCATTACCTTGTAAGTATGTCCTTGTCTAAGAATAAGCGCACTGCTGTCATCTCCTGCTAAAATACTTCCATTGCATATACAATGTGTGCCATAATCTTGCATTCTAATAGCATAGCCGTCCATTGCAGAGTTGTCAAATGCAGGGAGTGGGCGTGTAGCGATAATATCTTGTGCAAGAATTGCGCCACAAGATTCAAAAAGAGGCAAGGTGTGAATGCGTGTGGTATGCGGCAACGAAGTGCCTATTTGCAATGCTTGATTAAAGGTTGTCATTCAAATCTCCTTTAAGTATGGAATTGTCGTAGTTGAGTGTAGGCTTGAGCAAGTATGTAAGCGGTAGATTCTATAGAATCTAAATGTATATAGCTCACACTCAATAATTCGCGCGTGCTTGGTTCATCATAACCCATAGAGCGCAGCACAAAGGAGGGTTTAGCATTACCAAATAAGCAATCTTGCCCATTGATAGCGTAGATTCCCTCTATGCTTAAAGCTTGGATTAAAAGTCGTGCTTTGATATGCTTAAAGCGCAAAGGCAAAGCATTTTGGGCGGTAAGTTCAAGAGGTGCAAAAAGCGAAATATTTTCGCCTAAATGAGTTTTAAGACAATCAAAAAAGATATGTTTGCTCTCTTGGATTGGTGGGCTAGATACAATACATTCAAGCGCGTAATTCGCGGCTTTAAAAAGATGGGGGCGCAAAAGAGTAGTGTTAAAAAATGCTTCTAATGTTTCTTTATGTATGGAATCAAGCTTATCAAAATCACTCACAATAAAGCCACTTGGGCGCATTAAAGCAATAGATTCACCATTGCATAAAAGTACTATTTGGGGATTTTGCAAACTTCGCAAAAATGCGCATTTTTCTTGACTAAGGGTACTTATAAAAAGTGATATATCAATGAAAATAAGCGCGCGAGGGTGAGTAGATAGAATCTGCTCAATCAAAGATTCTATGGGATTATGCGAGAGAATATCTTGATTGATAAGAGGCATAAAAAACACATATTGAGTTTTTTGCGTATTTTGTCGGGCAGATTCTATAATGCCTTGCTGATTAAGTGGCAAAAATGATAAGCCTTGTGGCGCAATGTGTTTAAAAAGCTCTGCTGCATAAAAGCTCTGCTGATGAAGACTAGGGGCTAGGGCAATGTGATAATGGTGTGCAAAAAGTGTGCTAAAGAGTGAGAGAAAATCCCCACTGCCATAATTAAAAGAGTGAGAATGGCTTTTGCCAAAAAAACAAGCAAGATTATGAGAATCTTCCTTTAAGGTGTGCAAATTAGCACTATCAAGTGTATTTATATTAGGATAAGTATCTGCAAGTAGGGCATTAGCATCTGCATTTAAAGGAACATTTGCTAAAAAATCAAGATGTATTGCTTCTTTCATTATTTTCCTTAATCTGCCTTATGTATGATATTTAAAGGAGCGTTTGTTTTCATTGCATTCAATATCATCAAATTTATCCAAATATTCTAAATAACCAATAAGGTATTTGCGACTTAAGTTTGTGCGCTCTCGCAGGAGATTCACATCAACATAGCTATGTGTATGGATAATCTCACGCATAAGGCTCACTATCTCATTAAGCGCAGAAGAAGTGATAAAGAGATTATGTGTGATACGCACGACTTTGTGTGCTTGAGTGAGGGCTTTGAGGGCATCATCGCCTACTTTTTTGTCAATATCAAGTTCTTCATAAATGTTGTAAGGCGCAAGCGGTGCGTAATGTGCTTGAGTGAGAATCTCAAGTAAGCGCTCTTGGACATAGGTTTTAATATCTTTAATCTGACACCATTGCGAGAGATACAATCCATTTTTATATCTGATGTGTTTGTCATTTAAAAGCTCATCAAGGGCTTTTTGACAAAGCCCAAGACTTGCCCATTTTATTTTTACACAGAGACTTTGGGCTGAAAGTAGAGCAGATTTGTTGTGTGAGAAAATCTCCAAAATATGGGTTTTAAGATATTCTATTTGCGAGAGAGGATAGAGCGTAAGAGATTTTTCATCAATAAAAATATCTTGGAGAGTAGAGGCAATTTGCAGACTTTGAGTATGGCTAAGACAGAATCTTTGCGTAGAACTTACAAGTCCAAATCCTTTTTTATGGATAGCACAAAGAAGGCTAAAAGCATTGTCAAAGCGCTTGTTGCAAAGAGATTCTAAGAGTTGCACGCGTTGATGTTTTTTTATGGGGTCAATGATAGGATTTAAAATAATGCCACCAAGCACTGCACCCTCATCATTGCGCAAAATAAAATGTTGCGAGAATACCCCAAATATAAGCTCATCGCATTTAAGTGTGGCGAGGGTAAGTGGCTTTGAACCAAAGGCGTGAGAAGTAATTGGCTTACTGATGATATGCGCTTTGGCATTGAGCTTTGCGCTTCCTAGATAGAGCTGATAGGTGGCATTATGAGCAGGTGTGCCAAAGATTCCCACATCAATACTATCAAAGCCACGCAAGTATCCTTTTTGCGAGAGTAGAAAGCCGCGTTTGAGTTGGTGATGATTAATGCCAGAGAGATTGAGCGCGACACGATGCGAGGGTGTAGCTTTTGTGGCATTTTTATCGTGGATTTGTATCCCGCGCACAGCGACTTCTTGTTTTATATCATAGGCATAGAGTTTGTCTCCTATGCAACATTGCCCACTTAAAACACTGCCTGTAACCACGCAGCCCGCACCCTTGATACTAAAACTTCTATCAATATAATATAAAAACAAACCAAAATCTATTCTTTGAGGCTTAGGGATAGAATCTAGGCTTGTTTTTAGTCTCTCAAGTTGTGCTAAATTATCATAATTTGTAAGTGGCGTTGTAGATGAGCATAGACTAAGAGCAATAATGTCATAAAGTTTCATATCGCAAGTTTCAAAGAGTGCAGTAATATCAGATTCTAAGCGAGGTAGCCCCAAAGGGGGATTTTCAAGTTTATCAATTTTGGTAATTACACAAATACAAGAGCTGATACCTAACATATCTGCAATGCGTAAATGTTCTAGGCTTTGTGGCATAATGCCCTCATTTGCAGCAATCACAAGGAGTAGCACATCAATACCAAATGCTCCTGCAATCATATTTTTTACAAGTTTATTATGTCCGGGGACATCAATGAATGCAACATTACGCGTAGGTAAGCGAAGGTGAGAAAAACTCAAATCAAGCGTAATACCTCTTTGTTTCTCTTCGCTCAAACTATCGCCATCAAAACCATTAAGTGCTTTTATGAGCGTAGTTTTGCCGTGGTCAATATGTCCAGCTAAGCCAACAATAATATCATTATGCTCCTCACTCATATTTGCTCCTTATGAGGATAATACTTTTGTGAGAATCTCTACAATGCGCTCCTCATCACCCTCTAGTAATGTCCGCACATCAAGGAGGATATGGTTTCCTTGTATGCAGCTTATTAATCCCAAAGTGCGCAGGGCGGATTCAAAATACTTTACCTCTTGTTTTTTTGCCCTCAAACATAGCCCAAACGAATCAAAAGATAAATGTGGCACACTCCCTCCACCTGCAATTGAGCGCAATGGTATCACTTCAATTTCAAGTTCTGAAGCAATTTCTGAATCAAGTATGCGTTTTTTGAGGTTTTTGGCTTTGGATTCTAATTCTTTAGGCGTGAGGGTGAGCATAGTAAGAGTTGGGATTTTATGATACGCTTTGTCTTGATAGGCTTTTAGTGTCGCCATAAGAGCAAGAATGCTAAATTTATCCACTCTTAATGCGCGCAAGAGCTGATTTTGCTTTAATTGTGCAATAAGTTGTGATTTACCAATAATAATGCCTACTTGAGGACCACCGAGCAATTTATCACCACTAAAGCTAAGGAGTGAGGGTTTATATTTATAAATTTCGCGCACACTTGGCTCGTCTGCGAGAGGTAATGCGCCTATGTGTCCGCTGCCCAAATCAAAATAATCAATAAGATGATGTTTTCGCGAAAGCTGAATAATATCTTTGATGTGGCATTGCTTTACAAAACCAATTTGCTTAAAATTGCTTTGATGGACTTTCATAATCATCGCACTTTGCTCGTTAATGGCGTTTTCATAATCTTTTAAATGTGTTTTATTTGTCGTGCCTACTTCGCAAAGGAGGCTTGAAGCACTTTTCATCACTTCTGGGATTCTAAAACTTCCACCGATTTCTACAAGCTCCCCACGAGAAATAATCACTTCTTTGTGCGCAGCAAAGGTATTGAGGATTAAAAGCACAGCTGCAGCATTGTTATTGACTAAGAGTGCATCTTCGCAGCCAAACATATCACAAAGAATCTGCGTAGTATGTGTATATCGCTCACTTCGTTTGCCTTGAGCTAAATCATATTCAAGTGTGTGATAGCTGCGTAAAAAAGGCGTGATTTCATTTAGAATCTCTGAAGAAAAGACACTGCGTCCAAGATTTGTTTGCACAATCACTCCTGTGGCATTAATCACACGCGTAAGAGTAGGCATAGTTGCTTTTAGCGCCTTACTTTTAAGTGTGGGGATAATATCTTTTATAGCAGATTCTAACTCTTGGGGAGAAAAAGCATTTGAGAGTATTTTTTCGCGCAGTAGCGATAAATGCGATTGAATCAGTGGCAAAAGTGTAGATTTTTGAAACATCTTAAGCTCATTATGAGTGAGTAGAGTATCAACTTTTGGAAGAGATTTGAGTAAATGTTGCACCTGTTTCTCCTTTGTATAAACAGCAAAGGCAAGATTATATCCTAAAATGGCTTTTTTTGTGCTTATAAAATTGGAGGTAGTATATGGCGGTGATTTATCTTGCGGGAGGGTGTTTTTGGGGAATACAAGGCTATTTTGATAAGCTTAAGGGTACACTTTGCTCACAGGTAGGTTATGCAAATAGTGCAGTTGAGAATCCAAGCTATGAGTTTGTGTGTAGCGGTAATAGTGGAGCAGCGGAGGCTTTGGAACTCTATTATGATGAAAGTATATTGCCCTTGCGTGAGATTATAGGGCGATTTTTATCTATTATCAATCCTTGCGCACTCAATTTTCAAGGTAATGACATTGGCACGCAATATCGCAATGGTGTGTATTTCGTGCAAGAAAGTGATGAGGGTATTATTAAAGAATGCCTCAAACTTTGGGAGCAAAAACATCATAAACAAGCGGTTACAGAGATTATAGCGTTACAAAATTTCTATCCTGCAGAATCATATCATCAAAAATATTTGGAGAAAAATCCATCAGGGTATTGTCATATCAATACGCAATTAGCATTGCAAAAGTGGGAGGGATAGTTGCCCACCCATTTCAAGGTGGTGCAAACAATTAATGTGCAAAAGTAACAGAATCCATTTTTTCTTCGCCAAAAATAGGAGCGAGCGTTTCCTCATAAGCTTCTTTCATAAAGCCCTCGTGAGTAAGTGTTGTGATTTCATTATCAAGCCAATTTTTAAGCTCAATATTTCCTTTTTTTATTGCTGGAGCAATGTTTTCTTCTTCGCCAAGTGTGGGAATGCCCACGCTAAAGCCCTCATTTTCCAGAGCCCACGCGAGTAAAAGAGTATTATCGTGTGCCAACGCATCACCTCTTTTGTCTTTGAGCGCGAGAAAAGCCTCAGTATTTTGTTCATATTTGAGCAATTCAATATCAGGGTAGTTTTTGCTAAAAAACGCATCGGCTGTCGTGCCTTTATTGACAATGAGTTTTTTTCCTTTGAGTTCATCAATGCTTTTAATCTCACCATTTGGAGATACGACACCAAGAGCTACTTTCATATAGGGTTTAGCAAAATCTACTACTGCTTCGCGTTCAGGCGTTTGTGTGAAGTTTGCCATAATAATATCTACTTTATTAGAGCGTAAAAACTCTACGCGAGAGGCGGCTTCAGTGAGCACAAATTCAACTTTATTTTCATCTCCGAGCAAATCTTTAGCAATACGTTTTGCAATATAAACATCAAAACCATCATTTTGCCCTTTTTCATTGATAAAACCAAAAGGTGGCTTATCGCTGAAAACTCCTATGCGCACAACACCTTTTTGCTTAATTTCTTCTAAGGCATTTTTTTGCGTATCTGTGTTTTGATTATCTCCACACGCACTAAATCCTATCATATATACTGCACTTATTAGCATTAAAAGCAATTTTTTCATTTTGACTCCTTTTTTAAAATGAATCTAAAAATATTGTGCCACAAAAAAATATGATAGAAGTAAATACCATTAAAGATTCTTTAATGGTATGATTGATTCAAGTTATAGATTTTATATTGAGACTTAATGAATAAATGAAATACACATAATGAAACATAATATCTTACAATTTTCTTTGTTTGCAATTTTATTGATTTTTATTTTTTTTTTTTTGTATCATTCGGCTTTATTTAATAGATATAAAAATAAATAATCAAATATATGAAAAATTAAGGCAATTTAATTATGTTTAATAGATTTTCTCTTGGAACAAAAATCGTTCTTTGTATTTTAGGTATTTTTAGTTTGTGTATGATTATTATGGTAAGTGTGCTTATAAAGCAAACAGCAGATTCATCAAAAGAAAATGCAGATAAACTTGTTTTTAATGCCGCTAAACGTATAGCAAATGAATATGAGGGACGCATTAGTGGGTGTTTCATTGCGCTTCACTTTGCAAGGCAGAGTCTCTCTGCGATTATTCACGAAACAAGTGATATGGATTTTGAACGTCGTATAAAAAATAGAATTGAAGATATGCTTGATAGTAATCAATGGCTTGAAAATGGTTTTGTCTATATTAAAAAAAATGCACTCAGCTCTTTCAAAATAGATGCCAAAAATCTTATTAATGGCGATATGATTTTATACGCTTTTGATGAGATTCCAGAATCTGAAGGAGGCGTAGTATTTGTGCCAGCTGATCAATCCTTAATTGCTCTTAGTTCAGTCCAAAAAGCTTTAAAAGATGGTCAAGAATCTATTGGTAAATCTCGCGAAATTGAATATAAAGGGCAATCATATAATGTATTGGATATGGCTATGCCTTTGTTTGATAGTAAGGGTAACATACAAGGTGTTGTGGGTATGAACATTAATCTTGATTGGGTGGGAGCGCAATTATTTGGTGATAGATTTTCAGTATTTAAAAACGATTATCGTTGGGTTATAGATAATGAAGCTAGAATTGTTCAACATATCAACAAAGAAATTCTTTTTAAAAACTTATCTGATTTAATTATGGGCGAAGATGCTCAACTCATCGCCTCAAATGTAAGTGCTTGTGAATCAGGAGTCTATGAATATAATAATATTTATAAAGTGGATACAATTTCAGGCATAGTGAGTTTTCCTATTGGTGAAAATAATAAGGTATGTTATGCTATCTCTGTGAGTGCGCCGAGTGATTCGGTATATGAACCAATTAAAAAAGTTACTTTGTCTTTTGTTGTAGGTGCTATAATTTGTTTGTTTATATCGGCAGTATTTATTGTGCTTTATATGAGAATAAATGTTATTAAAAGACTTCGTACT
>NZ_JAPHNC010000016.1 GCF_026241255.1 Helicobacter sp. MIT 21-1697
TATTTAGACACAATATATAAAGGTGTTTGGAAAATGTCTAAAATCTTACTACAAAGTGTAGCAAAATACTCTACATTTTGTCCAAATATGAGTGGGACTTTGATTTTTAAAATATTCTTTATTCTCTCGCACTTTGCTTTATTTGAATGATTTTCAATACACTTTGATTTTAGACAATACTATACAACATCAAAAAAGCTAAGATTCTTATGCGTCCTATAATCAAAGTTTTGCAAAATGGCAGAATCTATTTTGTCCAGAAGCTTTGTTCTTACCCCTGTGTAGCGGCGGTTTGCGAGGTGAAACATTTTTTAATCTTAGCTTTTTTCAAAATTAATATTTGGTCTGTTCTCTTTAATGAAGTTTTGATATTTGTTCGTATTGAAATCCGAGTAGAAATAGTCTATTTTTTCAATTAATGCTACAAAATCAAAAATTGTTTCAAATTCCTTTGTATTGAGCCCTGTATTTAATACAAATTTATAATTATCAAAATCATAAGTTTGTGCTAAATCATTCATTATTGTATTTGTTTTTGCAAGTAGGCAAATATATTGAAAATCTTTGTCTATATATTTTGTTTGGTTATTAGGGTGTGCATAAGAAAAATGTTGATTGGGGGTTAGAGCAATAAGATTTTCTATGAAATCGCTAATAGTTGGAAATTCTGAAGCTGGAAATATATGATGAATTTGCGTAGCCTTTACATTTTCGTTTTGTTGTTTCACTTCAGATAAGCCATTATTAAATCTATCATTATACCTACGAACCACCTTTTTAGCCTTTTGTATGTTGTAATGAGCATTTGCTTGTAGTGCGAAATTTATCTGTTCGTGTTCTTGTCTTGTGAGCAATTTATCTTTATTGCTATATTCATCATACCAATTAATTCTATTATATTTAAGTTCATCAAAAGTAATGATTGTCTTTGAAAGATGCCCTTTTCTCGTACCTTTTTTCTGATATTTGAAAGCTAGAGGATTGAGGATTTTAGTAAAGATTCTGCCACATTCTACATCTTGGTTAATTGGAGTGTTTTGTATTGTAAATTGTGCAAAATTATCTTTTAAATTTCTAAAAGTTTCTTTATCTTGATATTCTAAGAAAATGTGAAAGAAATTATAGATTCCACTATCTATCAACACTTTTTCAATGTATAAAATTAAAAATTTTAAGGCATTTGTCTCCCGCATAGCAATAAATTCTAGCAATGCTAAGTTGTTGATTTTGAAAATATTACTTGTGCCTTTTTTACTTACAAACTCTAAAATACCGCTATAAGCGAAAAGATTAATGGGCTGGGAAAAGAATTTATCATATTCATTGCGTGCAAACACAGAATCTGTGCTAGGTTTAGAGAAAATTGCTACAACATTTTGATTTGCATATTCACTTTGCCAAATATCACTGATAGAAAATTCTATATTAATATTGTAATCCGTGTATTCCAAAATACAATCTGCGATAATAGACAATACATCGCAAGTGCATTTTTGGTCTATCCATCTTGCATTATGAGTTATTCTAACATCATAATTATAGGCTTTTAAAAAATCAATAATTTGTTGTGTTTGCATTTTTATTACTTTCTTTTTGGATTCCAAACCAAAAACAACTTGTGCTATCAATGTTGAGTGTGCGTGTTTGATAATTTCTAGCAATTTTATAAAAATTTCTAAACTCTTCACTTGCAATATAGTCTTGTTGTTGTTGGGTAAGATTCATTTTCACTTTTGGGATAAGAATTGCCACAGAGCCATTGACAATAAAGCCTTTTTGTTTTTTGATTAAGCGTGGATTATAAGTCATATTAGGCGTTAAATAAACATCATCTCTATCTAAAAACTCGGCTATTTTAAATTTACTTAAATCTTTTTTTGAAATATAGCTATCGTAATCTTTTATTTCAATAAGCTTTCCATTGTTCGCAATATTGCGTGATTTAATAATTCTTATATCATTTTTCTTTGTGCTTGTATTGGAATTTGTAAGTTGCCTATCTCTAAAAGATTTAAAGATACCACATTCTAAGGATTTAAAAACGCTATCAAAAAAATTATTTCTAAAGATAACCCAATAAGGTAGCTTTTTATCAAAGATATAAGAGCTTTTTTGAGATAACTCTAAGCCAAGCGGCAGAGATTTGACTCTTATTTCCTTTGCTTTTCCTGTGGTAATGCTTATCGTTTCTATTAATACGCCACTAAAGCCTAATTCCCCAAAGTCTAAAATATGGCTCACCCCATTTTCTTGTAGTTTTGCCCTAGTATTTTCATATTCTTTAGTATTGAGCAAATTTTTTGGCATTATCAAAGAGATAAAATCTGCCATTTGTAGAGATTTT
Source organism: Helicobacter sp. MIT 21-1697 (assembly GCF_026241255.1). Lineage (NCBI taxonomy): Bacteria > Pseudomonadati > Campylobacterota > Epsilonproteobacteria > Campylobacterales > Helicobacteraceae > Helicobacter > Helicobacter sp. MIT 21-1697. The sequence goes on from NZ_JAPHNC010000016.1 coordinate 2,345, forward strand.
TCTAAAAAAAGCTTAGCCAAATTTTGATTTTTGCCAATTTTGCTAAATGGAGGATTTCCCACAATCAAATCTACATTTGGAGATTTATATTCCATAAAATCGCTACAAATAAATTCAAGTTTGAAATTTTTAGGTGCTTGTTTTTTGTAGAGCATTTTTAAAATTTCTAAGTTATTTTGATTTATATCAATTAGCTTTAAATGCACTTGTTTTATATGTGCATATTTTTTAAAGAGAATAGGAACGAAATTTCCACACCCAGCACTTGGTTCTATAATAGTTATAGAATCTTTGTTGAAGTTTGGTAAAGTTTTTGCAATTTCATTAATAATAAATTTATTTGTAAAATAGGCAGCATTTTGAGTTCTTTGCGTATTTGCTCTCTCTGCTAAATAAGATAAAGAAGCATTTGAAATTACATTTATATTTTCTTGAATAAAAATTTTTAAATGTTTAAAATCTTGTAAATTTTTAGTCTGTATGAGTTCTAAAATTTCTTTATTGTTGAGCTGTTTTTCGTGCATAAATTTTTGAATCTTATCTGCAATTTGTTGAAAAATAATCGTTGGCACTGCTTCACCTATGCTTTGCCTTATATTCATCTCATTTTGCTTAGAGAGCTTTTGTTTTTCTTTTTCATTTAAAGCATTTAACTCTTTAAGACTTAAGGGAAGCCACTTAAAATTTTGTGGAATATTCATCATAAGCATTAGCTCTCTTATGGAAAATACCCTGTCATCGCTTGGGTGAATAGTGTTTTGAGAAGCCATTTGGTCGTTTCTTGTGTGAATACAAGGGGCTACCACATTCCATTTTTGCCTTTTATATTTATCACCATTTTTTGAAGCATTAACAATAATCTTACCATTTAAGATTTTATGCGGTTTTTTAGAATCTTCTTTGTTGTCAAATGCACTTTGCCCCTCTTGTAAATCCTGTATCCATTCTCTCATATGTTGCGGGTAAGTTCTAAAGCTATGATAAAAATCATTTTTATCATATTCGCCCCATTGTAGGGATTTCTGTGATTCAATAACTTCCTTGAGTATTTTCTCTTGTGTAAATTGTGGGAAAATCTCTAGCGGAGTGATAAGATTTTTAAGCTCTTTGCACACACCGATAACTAAAGTTCTAGTTCTGCTTGAATTTGCACCATAATTTTTAAAATTAATAACTTCGTTGTAAATAGAATATTCTTTGGATAAATTTGCCTCTATCATTTTGCCTATTGGCACAATATTACCGCTTGTATCTACGCAACCTGTTTTATAAAAACTTGCGACATTTTCTAAAATAAAAAATCTTGGGTTAATTTCTTTTATTAAATGAACACTCTCAACAACTAGAGAGTTTCTCTCTATTTCATTGGTAGTTTTTTTGTGATTTGCTACACTCATTCCTTGACAAGGTGGTGTAGCAATTAAGACATCTACCCTGTCATTTCCTAAGGTTTTATAAAAATCAATTTGTTTTAAAATCTGCTCTTTTGTCTGCTTATTTTTTATATCTCCGCTGATATAACCATTTTCATATTTGCACTTTTTATTTATTTTTTGAATCCTTAATCTGCGCTCTATGATTTCATTTGTGGCAATACATTCAAACCCAGCCTCTTTGAAACCATAGCAACCCACTCCAGCAGATGAAAAAAGTGAAATATAAGTTAAAGCTTTATTTGGCAACATTCGTTCTAAAATACTCCTTTCTGATATACAAAGCCCTCATTTTACCAAAAAGCCTTAAAATATTGCTGATAAATTGCATTACTATAAAGAGTTGCAATTATTCTAAACATCCAACCTTTCCATATTGAAAATCCAAAATATTCGCTCACAACCCCTGTGCCACCAAAGACATCAAAAAAGCTAAGATTCTTATGCGTCCTATAATCAAAGCTTTGCAAAAGGGCGGAATCTATTTTGTCCAGAAGCTTTGTTTTTGCCCCTGTGTAGCGGCGGTTTGCAAGAGAGAACATAAAAAACCTTGAACTAAATTTTAGTGCATTATACAATATTTGGGCTATATATTTTAATTTTCGTGCTACCTAGCTAATGACCCGCGCAATTTATTTTTGTTCCCTACTAGGATATTTTCTGCTGTTTATTTCCTGTATTATCCCTCCTTAAAATTTGCAGTTTAATACACGATTTCGTATTTATCTTGCTTTTGGTAAGCTTCCCAATATTTCTCTGCAATCAATTCGGGGGCGTGTTGTGTGTTTGGCTGAATGTGTCCTGATATGGTGATAAGCCCCACAAAAATGCCTTTTTCTTTTAATTCATCGTGCAATGTCTTGCCAAGTGCCTTGAGCGCGGCTTTGCCTATTGAGATTCCCGCGTGTTCTTTGCTAGGATTATCCCCAAAATACCGCCCGATAATAGAATCGCACCGCTTCTTTGCTCCGCTTGTTTTTGCATTACAAGCTTAACGCAACACAAGGCACTTGCGACATCGGTTTGATAATGCTTAATGAAGTCATCATTGCTAAATGCTGTTGCAAACCCGTCCTCACGCACTCTTGCATTATACACAAGGACATCTAGCACACCAAAGGCAGCTTGGATTTCCTTAAAAGCAAATTCCAAAGTTTGCGGTTTTTCACAATCTGCAGAATAGATAAAAGTCTCAATGCCCTCTTTTTCAATCTCTTTTTTATATGCGTTTAGATTCCCAACATTTCTTGCAATGAGAATGACCCTAAAATCATTCTTGCCAAAACGTTTTGCAATAGCATTCCCTAAGCCTTTCCCTGCGCCTACAACAACGATATTCTTTTTCATTTTTTCCCTTTTGCAATTTTAGCTCTCGCAAAATTCTATTCTTAAGCCTCTTTGACAAAACTTAAAAGCTCAATCGCTCCGAACATCAATCTAGCAAATTCACGCATTTTCTACGCGATATGGGATTCTTTTTGGTATCTAATCTTTATCCCAAAATACCTAAAAAGCTACCAAGTTATCTTTGCTTCTCACTAGGATATTTTTCTATTGTGAGGATAAAATCCTGCTTTTGCGCCTTGAGCTGTGCGACAAAAGATTTTCTTGCGCCCTTTATGCTTCCTAGCTTGATGACACCCGGATAAGGGGGCTGCTTGGCATAGAATAGCCCGACATTGCCCCAAGGAACGAAATAGAAAAAATCTCCGCTTTGTGGCTCATACTCTACGCCCTCTTGTGCGCTTAAGCGTGTGTCAAGTTTGGCAATCTTTTCTTTACCCACATAATCACTAAAATTTAAGCTTAGGGGCAAAAGTGCATAAAATTCCTTTGCTACTGCGTTATTCTCCAAACCTAAAACAAAGCTTTGTCCTCCAAAGTGCATTTGTATTTGCATTTGCTCCTCCTTTGCTCTTGAATCTATGCCACCAAAGCTTTGGCTCTGTGCGAAACATTCACCCAATGTGCATTGCATAAGCAATACGCACAGACAAAGAATCTTTGAAAACTTCATTTGCATTCCTTATGATTAAATCTTGAATAGATTCTGTAATTATAAAGCCTGATACCTAGTGTTTGTCAAGGGTTTAGAAGAATGAATGTGTCAAGCAAGAATATCTTTCAAGCTGCAAATTGCTCTTTATACCACTCGCACCTTAATGTTGTGCGTGGTTTATTTCAATTACATACAAGATTCTATTGTTTATTTCCTTTACGCGCTATGCAATAGATTTCATTTGGCAAATTAAAATTGCTTATCAAAAGATCTTTATCATTTTTATGAGATTATTGAGGCAAAACTTACCTTTTCACTTCTCCTCTTTTAATGAATTTTTCTCTTATGGAGCTATTTTTTAGAATCTCTGCGTGTTCGTTTTTAATATCAAGAGGCCAATCCATTCCTTGTTCTTGCACATTCCAATCAGGGTGTTTGCCACTCTCAACACTTAAATAATCCTCCACACAACATTGCTCAATCAATTTATAAGAAATATAAGCATTTTGGATTCTTTTTAGCCCGAAAAGCCCTTTGATGTCTTTTTCAAAATTCTCTTGGTAAATCATATAAAATTCTATTTTTGCGCCGCTTAGAATCGTATGATACAAAAAATACCATATTCCAAAACTCCTAATGCTTGGTCGTCCCTTTGTTCCGCCATCGCGATAAATAGACAAAGTATTTTTAATGCCGCCATCGGCTTGACTTCCACCAATCTTTTTAATCTCACCATTGACAACTATAAGATAAACCCTTGCGACATTTTGCGTTAAAATGCTTTGAGACAATGGGTTGCCCTTTTCATCTTTTAAAACCTTAAGATAATTAAAATTAAGTCTCGTGCTTCCCTCCACAAATTCTACATCAGCAATTTTAAAGCAGTTTTTACTTCATCTATTTTCATTTTTACTCCTTTATTATCAACAATTCGTGGCTTTGTTTGACATTGTTTGGTTCATTTCGTTCCACTCTATTTTTACCCACTCTTATTTCGCCTTGCCCCATAGTGTATTGCCATTTTGGCTCTAAGATTCTATAATCTTTATAAGTCTCCCGCACAAATTCACAATCATTATAACTCAAAATAAATTTGCCCTTATGATTTTTGAGGCATTGCGCCAAAAGCGTGTGATTGAAGCCATTGTGATGAATAGGAAAATTTCGCATAGGATAGATTCCTTTAAACATTTGAGAATCTCCCTCTAAAAAGTAAGGCGGGTCGCAGTAAAAAAAGTCATTTGGATAGCTTTCAAACACTTTTTCAAAACTCGCACATTCCACACTTAGATTTTGCAATCTCTTATCTTGCCCCAAACTTTTAAGCTTTTGCAACGCATTCACATAGCGACTTTTATCTGCATAAATCTTGCTCATCCAGCCCAAAAAACCGGGACCATAAGAAAGATTAAAATTAAAATAATAATCTCTTGCAAGGGTTAGAGAATCTAGCTTTTTTAAAGGAGTGTTTTGTGCATTTTTGTGTCGCTCATTCCAAAAGGCTTTCAACTCATCTTTTATCGTTGTATAAGTTTCCTTTGTAGGCTCAAGCTTCAAAAGTTCATCATAAAGCTTCAAAGAATCTGCAATCAAAACTTGCCAAAAATTCACTAAAATATCAAAAATATCAAAGGCTTTCACCTCTAAATTTAGCTCTAACGCACTTGCGATTTCTACACTCCCTCCACCAATAAAAGGCGATATTAAACGCTTTACATCATTAGGAAAATACTCTAAGATTAACCCAACTGCTAGGCTTTTGCCTCCACCATAGCGCAAGGGGCTTTTAGTATAGCGTTTATAAGCAAGGGATTTGCCTTTGAGATTGCACAAAAAATGCTGCTTAGAAGTCAAATTTTGCTTTTTCACAGAATCTACTGCTTTATCTTGTTGCAAAGAGTCAAAATGAAATAAAGATTGTTGTTGTGTCAATGGATTGCCTTAAGTTTTGTGGAATTATAACAATTTTGAGTTAAAACATTGCATATCCATAGATTCAAACCCGCTCCTTACCTTAACTATCAATCTATGGATATTATAGCTTAAGTTAGCCTAGATTTCTCATTAAACCTTATTAAGTCTTTTGGCAACTTAGAATCTTATTTCAAATTCTCCTTAAAAAACATTGCGATTGTATCAAAGGGAATCTTTTGCGCGTTGTCATACAAATCAGTGTGATTGGCGTCTTTAATAAGCAATAATTCTTTGTTTTTGCCCTTTAGCTTTTTGTAAGCGTCCTCACTGAAATATCTGCTATGTGCCGCCTCGCCGTGAATAAGCAAAACAGGGCTTTGTATCTCATTGCTGTATGCAAGAATAGGTGCATTAATAAAGCCTAAAGATGAAGTGAGATTCCAATTTCCATTAGAGTTAATGGAGCGCGCGTGGAATCCGCGAGGGGTCTTATAATAATCAAAATAATCCTTAATAAATTGTGGCTCATCGCCTGTAAGCTTTTGAGGTAAGCCCTCTGCTTTGGCATAAGTGCCACTTTTGAAATCCTTTGTGCGCTGTGCGTTGAGAGAAACTTTTAGCTTATAACGCGCCTTTGCGTCCATAGAATCATTATAGCCATTGGCATTCACGCGGCTCATATCATACATTGTAGAAGTTACTACTGCCTTAATGCGCGTATCCATCGCAGCGACATTAAGCGCAAAACCACCAAATCCACAAATGCCCAAAACGCCAATTCTTTGAGAATCCACATTCGCATAATTGCTTAGAAAATCCACCGCTGCACTAAAATCCTCTGTGTTTATATCAGGCGAGGCGACATTGCGAGGTTTGCCCCCGCTCTCCCCTGTGTAAGAAGCGTCAAATGCAAGAGTGATAAAGCCTTTTTGTGCTAAAGTTTGTGCATAAAATCCACTTGCCTGCTCCTTGACTGCGCCAAAAGGACCACTGATTGCAATAGCTGGGAGCTTATCGCTTTTTTTAATATTTTTAGGTAGATACAAATCCCCTGCGAGTGTGATTCCATAGCGGTTGGTGAATTTCACCTTTTGCACCTTGACTTCATTGCTTTTGGCAAAAACCTTATCCCATTTTTCTTGTGCCATAGCTGCACCTCCTATCAAAAATATCAGCATCAATACGATGCCCCCAAATGTCTGCGAGAGTGTCTTATTTTTCATTACTGCTCCTTATGATTTTAAAATATATTTGAAATTATAAAACCTGATACCTAGTATTTGTCAAGGGGTGAGAGAGAAAATTAAATCTATGCTATAATACACAATCGTAGAAAAGGAGGAAGCGCGATGATAAGGGATAGTAGCTATTATAGAGATTCTAAATTGCATTATGGGAGCTTTGGCTTTTGCACTCATAAAATGCACAAAACAAACACAAAGGATATAAATGAAAAAGTTTAAACTTACCCAGAATCTTGCGTGGGGGCTAGTGCTTTTAGGTGGCATTATAGAATGCTTTTGGGCAAGTGGGCTAAAATATGCCGATAGTCTCTTTCTCTATGCACTCACAGGCATTGGGATTTTTGCCTCTCTTATTTGTGGGATTTTGGCAATAAAAGTGCTAGAAGTTGGAATCGCTTATAGCGTGTTTGCGGGCATTGGCACAGCAGGGATTACTCTAGCTGAAATCCTTGTCTTTGGTGAGGAATTTTCAGCCCTTAAAGTCCTTTTTATTACCACCTTGCTTATTGGTGTGGTGGGACTAAAGCTTTCAGCAGATAAAACAGAAGAAGCGCAAGAAGAAAAACTCGCACAAGAGATTTCGCACGATTTGGGGCTTGATGAGATTGTGCAAGATTCTTGTGTAGATTCTAATGCGGAATCTAGTAGCACAAGGGGGAGAAAATGAGCTGGGTGTATTTAATCTTGGCTGGGTGCTTAGAAATCGTGGGTGTGATTTTGATGAAAAAATACAGCCTTACAGGGCGTGAAATCTTTGCATTTGGTATGTTAGTGCAGTTTTTATTAAGTTTTGCTTTCCTTTCTTTGGCTATGCAGGGCATTGCTATGGCAACTGCGTATGCGATATGGACAGGCATTGGCGCAGCGGGTGGTGTGCTTGTAGGTATATGGTTTTTCAAAGAGAGCAAGAGCGTCAAAAAGCTCTTTTTCATCGCACTTATTATTATCTCTGTTGTGGGGTTAAAGGCATTGTCGTAGATGAAAGCCCCTGCCCTTTGTATAAATGCTTTTTTAAGGATTCTTTAGTGAAGTAATCAAAGACGGAAATTTTTAGTATGAATGAAACTTATTCTTCTAAAATAAGAAAATCCCCTTGCGATTTTTTATTTGTTTGAATGCTACTTTTCTTGCCACTATAAGGTTTATAAGATGTTTGAGAAGCTATTTTTAAAAACTCCAGTGCATAATCTTCTTTGGCAAGCCTTGCAGTGCTTGATGAAATTTTAGGGATATACCCTTGCAGTGCTTTGACACGCTCAATTACATCTTCAAAATATTCCTGTGCCATTTTATCACGCTCTTTGTTTTTTTCCCAGCTAAAACCTTTATTATAAGACTTAATCACTTCATACCAATTTCCCTTACGCACTTTGTGCCAATAGCTTAGCTCCTCAAGTGCGCTCTGAAGCGCAAAACCATCATCGCGCATAAGAAGTTCCCCCACCATATTACGCATAAAATTAGAATCTTTTTGCTTATGTTTTTTAATAATGCCCGGAATATGCGCGTGAAAAATACCAGCTGAAGGGTCAGCGAAATTCACCCGATATTCTCCAGCACAAGATTCTTTCCACGCAATAGCTGCCATTGTGTAACCAAAACCGCTCTTTGCACCATATTTAAAAGCTTTTAAAATAACTTGCTTTTGGTTTTTATTAAATTCCTTTGGTTGCACGCATTTGCCCTCTATTTTATGAAGTGGTAGGGCAAAGGCAATACTTAAAGCTCCGCTTATTGCCATTATACATAATCCAACGATGACTTTCACCCTCTCACCTCCAATAATACTTTAGGTATTCTCAATAATATAAATAAGTTTTCAACAAGTCTGCATTATAATGACACAATCATATCTAAATTTTAAAGGAATATCCTTGAAATCATCATATTTGCCCTTACTTATTGAAATTCTTACTGAAGAACTTCCCGCTCTTCCTTTCCTCAAAGAGCTGCCTTATATGGTAGAAAAATGGCAAAAAATCGCACAAAAACATCATATTACTTCTGCACCCACTCTTTATTTTACGCCGCGCCGCATTGTGCTTTATGAGCAAAACTTCGCTACTCACACACAAGATATGCTTATAGAATCATATGGTCCTCCCATTGCCATCGCTTTTATTGATGGCGATACGACAAAAGGCTTAAGCAAGGCTGGAGAGAGCTTTTTTAAAAAACTTGGATTAAGCCCAAACACACCTTATGAGACAAGACTAAAAGACAATAAAGAAGTCCTCTATTATGCCAAAATGCAACAAGGTGCGCAAACACAAGATATTATAGGAGAGATTCTCGCAGAATGGCTTAAAGCACTGCATTTTGGCAAAAGTATGTTTTGGGGTGATTTAAATGAGAGTTTTATCCGCCCTGTGCGCAATATCCTTGTTTTACTCGGAGAGGAAAATATCGCTTTTAACGCCTTTGGTTTGCAGAGCAAGGCACAAACTTATCTCCATAGAGATGTAAGCTTTGAGCCTTTTGCTATTACCTCTGTGGCTAATTATTTTACATCTTTACACAATGGTAAGGTCATACTTGAGCAAGACAAACGAAGAGCAATGATTTTAGAGCAAATTGCTACCATAGAATCCCAAGAGGGCATAAAGGTAGAAATTGACGAGGAGCTGCTCAATGAAGTAGTAGCCATTACAGAATATCCACGCGCAGCGTATGGAAGCTTTGATAAGGCATTTTTACAACTGCCCAATGAAGTTATTATCACCTCAATGAAAGAAAATCAACGATATTTTGCCACCTACAAAGATGGGCGACTTCACAATGGCTTTGTGCTTGTCTCTAACTCTACTGCTGCGAATCTTGCACCCATTGTGCAAGGCAATCAAAAGGTTTTAAAGGCTCGCCTCTCTGATGCTGTATTTTTCTATGAAAATGACCTTAAAAATGGATTTACTCCCGAAAAATTGGATCAGATTCTCTTTGTTGATGGGTTAGGTTCGCTTCTTGATAAAACTAAACGCGAAAGTATCATTGCTCTTACACTGCTCAAGTCCTATGCCCATAAAATTGATATGGAGATTGGACAATCCCAAGAAATATTAAGCACTGCGGTAAAATATGCAAAAGCTGATTTGCTCACAGAAATGGTATATGAATTTACCGATTTGCAGGGAATCATAGGTTATTATTATGCACAAAAATTTGGTATGCACCCACTTGTTGCTCAAGCTATCAAAGAACAATATCTCCCCACAGGCGAGGATTCTCCACTTCCTAGCCATATACTAAGTGCGCTCCTTGCCCTTAGTATTAAGCTTGATAATATCTTTGCCCTTTTTAGCATTGATAAGATTCCTAGCGGCTCAAAAGACCCTTTTGCTCTGCGCAGGGCTGCAAATGGTGTGATTAAAATCATATGGCATTATGGGCTAGATTTTGATTTACTCACAGATATGCCTCGTTTATATCAAGCAGGAGGGTATAAACCAAGCGATATGCAACGCATTGAATCTTTTTTCCTTGAGCGGCTTGAGGGTATGCTCAAAGTCAATCCCTCACTTATCCGATGTGTGCTCAATGCGCGTGTCAATAATGCAAAAGTGCGCAATCTCAATACGATTATACGCAATGTTGAGGCGCTTAGCGCATTTTTTGAAAAAAGCGATAAACAAGCTCTCATCACGCTTTTTAAACGCGTAGCAAATATTTTGAATGATGATATAACTCCCTCACATATTGATGAATCTCTCCTAAAACTTCCTCAAGAAATCGCCCTTTATGAAGCGCTTAAAGCCCTTAAAACAAAAGAATTTAAGGACATAAGTGAGCATATTGCCGCACTTTTTGCACTTAAAGAACCTTTGGAGGCATTTTTTGCCTCTGTGCTTGTAAATGATAATAATAACGCTATGAAGACAAATCGTCAAATGCTTATTTTGAGCATATATAATGAATTTCTCCGCATTGGGGACATTAAGGATATTACACTTTGAAATCAGCGTATCACATCTTTATACTTGAAGCAAAAAATATATTTACCTCTGTTTCGGCTATGCTTATTATTTTTGGAGGTTCGCTTTTTTATCTTTTCCTCTATCCTACGCCCTATTATGAAGATGTCGTAAGTGCGCAAAAAATCGCACTTATTGATTATGATGACACTTCCTCATCGCACGAACTCATCGCACTTATAAGAGCATCGCCACATTTAGAACTCGTGGAGATTCTCCATAGCCCAGAAAAAGCACAAAACCTTATAGAATCTAATCGTATCTATGGCTTGCTTATTATCCCCAAAGACTTTCAAAAACATCTCTATCAACATATACCGCCCACAATTCCTATTATGGCAAATGCTTCATACTTACTTATTTATGGGGCTATTGCAAATGCTGCTGCCGATGTCATCAATGAATTTAACGCACTTCATAAGACAAAACTCAATATCCAAGAACACGATATTTTACAGCCCACATTTATGCCACTTTTTAATCCCTCAATGGGCTATATTAACTATACACTCGCTCCTGTGCTTATTTTTATTTTGCACCAAACGCTTGTCGCTGGAGCTGGTATCATTGGTGGCACACAGAATCAACAATTTTCTCAAGGTGTGCGAAATTACTATTGCTGGGCAAATCCATTGATTCTAATCTTATGCAAAATTTTTGTGTTTTTTTGCATTTATACTCTGCTTTTTGCATTTTATTTTGGCTTTGCGTATGCGTTTTATGGTGTCAATGTCAATGCGAATATTCTTGATTTTTGGCTCTTTAGCACTGCTTTTATCCTTTCAACGGCTGCATTTGGCGTATTTTTTGGCGCTCTACTTCCCAAACGCTCCCTTTCAACGCAAATTATTATGCTCGCCTCTATGCCCATTGTATTTCTGCTTGGCTTTATGTGGCCCAAAGCACAAATCGCCCCTTGGGCAAATGATGTCATTGCTTTTTTACCCGCATACCACGGAATCAATGGACTTTTGCAGCTTAACCAAATGGGTGCTAGCTTTGGCAGTGTATGGGAGTATTTTATGAGTTTGCTATTCTTAGGGATAATGTATGCAGGCGCGAGTGTGCTCGTGATTTATAAAAAGACTTTGCGTTGGTAACACCTCTATGATAAATATGGCTTCATATAGAATCTACTTTTGAGCTTTGTGTATCTCAAGCATTTTATCAAAAAGCTTTATGAAAATATCTTTATCTTTTTTGAAGACGCTAGAACTCAAACAAAATTTTTCTACCACAGATTCTAAATCTTCATAATGCGGAGTAAATCCCTGCTCTATTGTATTGAGGGCGTCTTTTATATCTTTTTTTGAACGAATCTCAAAGCAATCTTTGAGTAGGGCAACAAAATTAAGATTTATGCCAAAACTTAAGATTGGCTTTTTTGCAAGAACTGCTTCAATCCCCACAGAACCAGCCAAAAATGCTATCGCCTTAGCGTGTTTAATTAATTCACTAGATGGAGTTTTGATACTCACTAACTCCACATTTGGAATCGCCTTAAGCTGCTGATAAAAAAGTGGTGTTCTAAAATAAGAAATGTGAGAAAAGAGAATATTATGTTGTTCATAAATAAAAAATTGCGCAGGGTGCTCTTTGACATAAAGTTTATATCCTTTGGGTAAAGAAGTTGCCAACATTTTGATGATAAACATTTGAGAATTGAGCAGCGCCCTTGGCATAATGATAGCTTCGGGCTCTAGATTCAAAGAATAATAAATAAAATTGTATTTGCTTCGTGCAAAATCAATCTCAACACTTAAGCGCTCATAGAATTTGAAAAGCTTTTTGACATACAATGAACCATAAAAAGATTCAATCCTAGAGCAACGCACGATTGGCTTTTTATCTTGTGATTGAGATTATATTGCGTGCTCGCTATAAAATGAGTTATGAGGCTTGGTAGCGGTTTTATTTTTGTCGTGAAAAAATATTTTAAAGGTTTTTTTAAGGCGGGTTTTTTGGGATTTTGAAACGATTTGATATAAGGCTTTAAATCAACGCCCCCCCCCCGCAACTATTTCTTTAATATTTACAAAATTTTCATTATGATAGAGATGTAAAATAGTTTCCTCATCTGTGCCCGAGCTTAATCCAAGATTAAAAAAATCAATGCCTTTTTTAGCTGCTATATCTTTGATAATACCATCGGTATAGGCATAATGAACTTGGTCATTTAAAAATATCATATCAATATGATTTTTACTGAAAAAATCCAAATAAAATCCGAGTGCCAAATAATACATATATAGAATCATTCCTCTATCCAAACAATATCTTTGTATATAATGCTCTACGCGCAGTTGTGTGGGTTGAAAAGCTTTTATTTCATCAAAAGTGAGATTGTAACCATTATGATAAATTGTGGCAAAGTCCTCATAAGTAATTTGATTTCTTGGCAAGATAAGCGGAATGTGATGTTGCAATTTTGACTTTTGCTCTTGAGATATAAAATTACTAATGAGCAGAGCAATGTTATAATTTCCCTGTTTCAAAAGAGATGTAACCAAATCATAATCTGCATCAATCAAAACAATATTTTTCATTTTCTCTCCAGCAAAGATAGAATGTATTGTGTATTATACTTTTTTGAATCTGTATCTCACTTAAAACCTTCAATCATACCTTATAGAACTCATCACTCAAACTTCAAACATTAAAACCCTAACGCC
>NZ_JAPHNC010000017.1 GCF_026241255.1 Helicobacter sp. MIT 21-1697
GGGGTTAATAAACCCCTATTAACTAAAAGCTCCATAATTCATTAGCTTTTGATAACGTTTATTCAAATAGTTGTCATCGTGTGATATTTCCTCAAAAGCTTTAAGGAAATAAGATTCTATAGCTTTTGCCGCGGATTCCTTGTCTCTATGAGCACCAATAAGTGGCTCATTAATAACATCATCAATTAGCCCACATTTTTTAAGTTCAATAGGCGTAATTTTAAGCGCTTTTGTTGCAGATTCTATTTTTGAAGGATCGTTCCATAATATTGCTGCACAACCCTCTGGAGAGATAACACTAAAAATAGAATATTGCATCATAGCAAGCTTATCTGCCACTGCAATAGCTAATGCGCCACCGCTTCCTCCTTCGCCAATAACAACAGCAATTGTTGGTGTTTTGAGTTTGGCAAATTCTTGCAAATTCCTAGCAATCGCCTCGCTTTGTCCGCGCTCTTCCGCTCCTAATCCGGGATAAGCCCCTTGTGTATCTACAAGCATAAGAATAGGGATATGAAACTTCTCGGCAAGCTTTGCTGCGCGTAAAGCTTTGCGATAACCTTCGGGGCTTGGCATACCAAAATTACGTGCAAGTTTATTTTTTGTGCCTCTTCCTTTTTCTTCACCAATAATCATTGTAGTCTGTTCGCCTATTTTACCAAGAAAACATACGATTGCCTTATCATCTTTAAAATGTCTATCTCCGCTAATCTCATAAGCATCTTTGAGGATAGATTCAATATAATCCATTGCATAAGGACGATCAGGATGACGTGCAAGCTGTAATTTTTGGTAATCACTTATATTAGAATACACACTAGATACTTCTTTCTCAAGCTCTTTTTCAAGAATTGAAATAGCATCATTATCGCCACTTATCATAGCAGATTCTATGTCATCTTGGAGATTTTTAATTTTTTGCTCAAAATCAAGATAGGTTGCCATTATCTTCCCTATTAGATTTTGCTAAATATTACAACGCCATTTGTGCCACCAAAGCCAAATGAATTGCTCATTACAACATCAATTTTCGCCTCACGCGCGTTATTAGGGATATAATCCAAATCACATTCAGGGTCTGGAACTTCTTGGTTAATTGTCGGAGGTAGAATACCCTCTTGCATAGCCATTATAGAAATAACAGCTTCTATTGCACCAGCTGCACCCAAGCAATGCCCAATTTGTCCTTTTGTAGAGCTTATGGGCGGAACAGATTCTTTAGAGCCAAAAGCAGCTTTGAGTGCCATTGTCTCATAAAGGTCATTATAAGCTGTGCTTGTGCCGTGTGCATTAACATAATCTACAGATTTATTTGCCATTTTAAGAGCTGCCTTCATTGCCCTTAAAGCACCCTCACCTTGTGGAGCAGGAGTCGTGATATGATTAGCATCACCACTTTCACCAAAGCCAATAAGTTCTGCATAAATCTTTGCACCGCGTTTTTTGGCACTTTCATATTCCTCAAGCACTAATGCTCCAGCACCTTCACCCATAACAAATCCATTACGTTCTTTATCAAATGGACGCGAAGCTTTCAATGGCTCATCATTTCTATCACTTAAGGCTTTCATTGCTGCAAAACCGCCTATTCCCACAGGACAAATTGAAGATTCTGAACCAATTACAAGCATAGCATCTGCACCATTGAGCATAATGGTTTTTGCTGCTTCGCTAATAGCGTGTGTTCCAGCTGCACACGCTGTAACGCTTGCAAGATTTGGACCTTTAAGTCCATATTCAATAGAGATAAAGCCTCCAAGCATATTTACAAGTGCAGAGGGAATAAAGAATGGATTAATACGGCGAGGACCCTTTTGCTCACAGGCAATGGAATTTTTCTCAATATTACCAAGTCCGCCAATGCCTGCGCCAGAGCTAACACCAAATCGCTCACTGAGTGCCATATTGATGACATTGCCCTCAAGCAATCCACATTCACTCATTGCCTCCCTTGCTGCTTTTAACCCAAGCTGGATAAATCGGTCAGCCTTTTTTACCTCGCGCGGGTCAAGGACTTCTTCAGGATTAAAGTCTGTAATTTCACCGGCAATTTTGACAGGAAAATTTTCTACATCAAAGCAAGAAATTCTTTTAATCCCACATTGTCCATTGACGATAGCTTTAAAAGAGTCGCTTTTGTTTAAGCCTAATGAGTTAATCATTCCTAAACCAGTTACTACTACTCGACGCATTATTATTCCTTTTAATTATAAGGGGTTATAGAATCCAAGCTTTCTAAAGCAGTGGCGGATTCTATAAGGTTTTATACTTTATTTATTTGCTTCAATATAAGCAACAACATCTTTAACTGTTTTGATTTTTTCTGCTTCTTCGTCTGGAATCTCAATAGAGAATTTTTCCTCAAGAGCCATAACAAGCTCAACAACATCAAGAGAATCTGCATTCAAATCCTCAATAAAACGAGATTCTGGCTTTACTTCATTTGCATCAACACTTAATTGTTCAACAACTACCGCCTTTACACTTTCAAATGTATCCATTGTATTCTCCTTGGTTTTAAACTTAAAACTGCCATTATAACAAAGATTTGTTAAATGGCAAACTACATATAAAGCCCACCATTGACCTTTAATACCTCACCTGTAATATAGCTTGAAGATTCTGAAAGCAAAAACGCCACTGCTTCAGCCACATCACTTGCCTGCCCAAAACGTGAGAGAGGAATATTCTTGATATAAGATTCTACTACTTCAGGTTTAAGTTCATTTGTCATATCGCTTTGAATAAAACCGGGTGTAACACAATTAAAGCGCACATTTCGCGGTGCGCCCTCATAAGCAAAAGATTTACTCATTGCAATCATTCCACCCTTACTTGCTGCATAATTTGTTTGTCCCATATTACCACGCTCACCAATAATTGAAGCAATATTTACAACACTTCCAAAACGTTGTTTGCTCATTATTTTTAAAGCTTCTCTACAACCGATAAAACACGATTTCAAATTGGCTTCAATTACGCTCTGAAAATCTTCTACGCTCATACGCAATGCAAGTTTATCATTTGTAATTCCTGCATTATTCACAAGATAGGCTAATTTCTCATCACTTTGTGTAATAACTTTTAACCCATCAACAAATTCTTCTTCCCTGCTTACATCAAACTTAATCACTGCTGCTCTACCGCCATTTGATTCTATTTCCTCTTTTACTTTTTGAGCAAGTTCAGGTTTTGAGCGGTAATTTATCCATACTTTAAGCCCATAGTTTGCCAAAGTTTTAGCAATTTGTGCTCCAATTCCTTTACTCGCGCCTGTAACGAGCACATTTTCTCCATTGAATTTCATTGTATCTCCTTTTTTTACACAATCTTAGCTTATTTTAGCTAATTTTTGTTCATTCTACATTAAAGCTTATGCTATCCATATTCCCATCTTCACCCACAATGACAAGAGAATAACTACGCCGAGTAAGAAATAATTTAAGTGTAGATTGTGTAGAAGTGTGGATAAGTTTTTCATTTAAATACCACGATACTTGTTGATTTTTTAGATTGGCAATGCGGATTATAAGCTCTTGTTGCCCTGAAAAATCTTTAGGCTGAATAATTTTAAGATGATTTGTAGGATAGATAATTTGGAGGCTTTTGTGCTGCCCCAAGAGGTGTTTTTGGATATTGACATTTTGAAGTTTATAATAAGCTAAAACATTAATAGGAAGTTTAAGCACAAGAGAAGGTTTTGCCCAAAGAAAGTCCTTAGAAGTAGAATCCACTTCTTTTCCATTTGCAAGAAAAACTTTTTTCAAAAAAGGCGAGGGTTGCAGAGGTTTAGCTAAAGTAGGAAAAAGAATATTTGAAGTTCCTATTTTGCTCTCCTCAAGCAAATTTTTTAATTCATCATTCACGCCATATCCGCTCAATTTATCCACTTCAATGTTTTTTAACGATTCTGTAGGAAAAGAAAAACTAATGTTATTATCAGGGAGTCCTTCAAGGATTTCAAAAAGCAATGTGCCTGCCGTTTTAACGCCAAAGATATTTGGATTAGGTTTGCCTGTGAAATTTCCAGCCCAAACCACAATGGTGTATTTTGGGCTAGCCCCTGCTGCCCAAGCGTCTTTTCTGCCATAGCTTGTGCCGCTTTTCCACGAAAATGCCATTTTTTCTCTATGATAGTCTAAATCCCCCTCCCTTTGTAATTCTTTGAGCGTTTGAAGTGTAAGATAGGCACTTCCTTTGCTCAAAAAGCGTTTAGTGGGTTTCTTTTGGGTATTTAAAAGTGTATAAAGTTCTCCAAATTCCCCATATTGAGCTAATCCACGATAAAGGCGTGCGATTTGAAGCATATTCATTTCTTTTGAGCCAAGTATAAACGATAAACCATAATGTTGTGCATTACTTGCCTTAAATCCTGCCATATCTTGCAATGTGAAAAAGAATTTTTCATAACCATAATTTTGCAAGAGCTTGACAAAAGGCACATTGAGCGATTTTTGCAAGGCAGTTTGCGCGGGAATTAAGCCTTGATAGGTTTTGCTAGCATTTTGCGGATTAAAATTAGAAAAAAACAAAGGCACATCTACGAGAAAACTTTGAGGTGCGATAAGCCCCTCATCAATACTAAGTGCGTAAAGAAAAGGTTTTAAAAGTGAGCCCACAGAGCGCATTGCACTCACTCCATCAATTTGCCCAAAATTATCAATATCTAAAAAATCTTGCGAACCAACATAACAAAGAATCTCGCCACTCTGTGTATCTACTACAAGTGCAGCGAGGTTTAAAATCCCTTGAGAAAGGAGCTTGTTGTGATATTGTTTGATTGTAGATTCTAAATGAGATTGGAGTGTTTTATCAATCGTAGTAACGATATTGTTTTGCTTTTTTGTAGCAATAAGTTTAAGACTAAGGTGTGGTGCAAGATTGTGATGATGTATCTTGCGCAAAGGAAGAGACTCACTAAGAGCCATAGAGAGAATCTCTTTATCAAAATAGCCTTTCTTGTGGAGTTTAACCAAAAGTGCATCGCGTTTATTTTTGAGAATCTGTGTATTTTTTTTGAGATTAAATAAACCCGGTGCATTAGGTAGCACTGCAAGAAGAGCGGATTCTGCCCAAGTGAGAGAACTAACATCTTTGTTAAAATACAAAAGAGCAGCGGAATGATACCCAATAATATTGCCTCCATAAGGAGCATTATTCAGATACATTTGCAAAATTTCATCTTTACTAAAAGTAGCTTCAAGCGCGAGAGTTTGAAAAAATTCATTGATTTTGTTTGCATAAGTGCGCGGCAGGTTTAAATACAATTTGACTACCTGCATACTAATAGTGCTTCCACCTATGCGTTTTGAGGAGGCAAGGTTATTTTTAGCACTTCGCAAAAGCGCGAATATATCTATGCCAAAGTGTGAATCAAAACGTTTATCTTCATAAGTGAGTACCGCTGTGCGTATTTTATACGGAATAGGTGAGGGAGATTTGAGATGCCATTGTTGCGTGGGCGTTAAAAATACACTAAGGATATGATTATGTCTATCAAGGACACTTTTGCTATATCTAGATTCAAAAAGGTCGCTATGAGGGGAAAGTGTAACATAAAAGCTTACAAATACGCCTATACCATAGATACAAAAAAGTATCACAAGTGCCATAAACAATAAAAATGGCACTTTGAAATAAGTTAAAAAGAATGCTCTTATCACGGAGGTGTTACTACAACAGCCCTAGATTCTGTATTGGCAAGAAAACTATTATCATACATTGCTTCTGCATTTGCAGGGGGCAAGAGATAAGCACCCGGTGTGATAGTGTTGATTTTGACAAAAAGAGTGCGACTTTTTCCATAATAATCTAAAAACCACATAATCTTATCATCGCGTATATCTGTGTAAGTAATATTGTCATTGCGCACAAAATCAGGGAGTTTGTCATCATTTAATCGTGTATTTTCAATTTCCCAACCACTAGGGAGATTTTGGCTAATAGCCACATTATCCACGCTTACACTTTTATCTGCGTTTGTAAGGGTAAGCTTAAGATAAAATGTGCTGCCAGAGGGCAAAGAATCTACATTAATTTCATTTCCTTTTTCATCTACAAAACTTCGCTCTAATGCAATCTTTTTTGCGCTCGGCTTTATATCTTTTTGGAGTAAGATTCCATCCCATACTTGACTAATATAAAGCGGAAAGGCACTTTGTGAAGTGATTTTACCTTTTGTAGTATCAAATGGAATCTTAAGTGTGTCTTTGCCCTCAAAACTTTTGCCATCAAATGTAACACTAAAACTATTTTGAGAATCCACGCCTTGAGGAGGAAGTGTAGCAGCAATAGCAAGAAGCGAATATCCGAGCGTTTGAGTAGAGAACCACTCATCGCCTTCAAGTTGCTGTTGAATATATGTTAAAAGCTCCTTATGTGGGGTTTTATAAATATCTGTATAAGCTTTAAGAATCATTGCATCATCACGCAATGGTGAGCCATAACTAAAGCGATAATATGAATTATCACGTGTTGTGCTTTTGGTAGGGAGATTCTCTGTAATTTTGTGTGCAACCTCTTCAAGTCCAGCAAGCTTATAAGCCGCTGCAAGAAGCCATTTATCTCCTACATCAAGCTTTTTAAAATGATGTTCATAGATATTATTGAGGAGTCCTATTTGTGGGCTTCCAGCAAGAGAAAGTAAATAAAGCGGATAAATTGTAGTGGGCACATCAGTTGTATTTTTTACATAATGAGTTTCATAATGTATCCACGCCTTAAGAATGCTCTCTGGCACATAATATCCTTGTGCCTTAGCAAGCAATAAGAAATGTCCAGCATACGCACTTCCCCAACTATCTGAAGCAGAGCCTCCTTGCCAATAAGCAAACCCGCCATTACTTGTTTGAAATGTAGCTATACGTGCAATGCCAGCATTAATATTTTTTACTATTGTGGGCTTATCAATAAAATTTGCCTTGCTTAAAGTCGTAAGAAAAAGTTGAGGAAGCACACTTGAAGTGGTTTGTTCAATACAACCATAAGGATAGCGTATAAGCCATTTGAGGCGATGGTCAATGCTCATAATAGGCTTATTGCTTACAAGCACATAGCCCATTTGAGAATCTCTAACATATTCTTTTGGATTTTCAAGTGTGAGCGAATCTTTTGATTGCAGGGTAAATTTTTTATTGAGAGTGATATAAGGGTTATTTGGCAAAATATCAATTTCTGTGCGCTCTTGCATACTAAAATCTCCGCTTTTGAGCGCAATATCAATAAAATCTTGCCCTATGCTTTCCTTATCCACTTGGGCTTTAATATGAATGGTTTGGGATTTTTTATCCTTAAAGGTCAGCGTGATGTTATTTGTTTCAAGCTTGATTTTTTCACCACTTGCAAGAGCAAGAGTAGCCTTGCCTACATTATCTTGAGTAGGGAATACCTCAATAGCTAGGGTAAAAGAATCACCGATTTTAAGGCTACGAGGGAGAGTAGGGAGCATTACCACAGGTGCGCTTACCTTCATATCCTTTGAAGCACTCCCATAGGCTTTATCATTTACAGCCACTGCCATAATTCTCACACTCCCCATATAAGCGGGCATAGTATAGTTAAATTGCGCTTTGCCAGATTCATCGCTCATAATGGGTGGTGAGTAAAATGTTACAGGCTTAAAACGTTGGGCTTGGTGCAAGTCTTTACGATTTGCTCCTGCTGTGAGCTCATCTCCTCCAACTTTAAGAATCTGATGTATGTGCCCTATGTCCTTGCCGATGATAAGATTATAATTATCAAAGGCAGAAAGTGCAAGAGCGATTTTTTGATAAAAATATTTCCACGGATTTGGCGAAGCAAAATCTGTTAAATCAAGTAATCCTTCATCAACAATAGCAAGAGTATAGGCAACTTTTTTGCCCTCCTTATTAGAGAGTTTTACTTCAAAGTCAGTATTTGGGCGGATTGATTGGGGAGCATCTATTTCAAGCGTGAGTTTAGAATCCTTATCTTCTACCATAAGTGGCAATACACCATAAAGCCTTTGTGAGCGGTCATTATCAAGTTTGTGATAGTTTTGTAATAAATTGATAGCAACATAAATATTGGGCGCATACGATTTTTTAAGCGGAATTTTAAAACTGCTTTGTGCCTCTTTGGTATGAATCCAAAACCGATCCAACACTTTTTCTTGATTGACAATAGTAATAAGTGCTTGTGCATCGGGCGTGCTTTCAAAATTTATAGTTGCCTCCTCCCCTACGAGATATTGCTCCTTATCGGATTGAACCTTAAGCTGTGTATTTTTTGGAGCTTGTATAGGTTCTCCAGCCTCACTTGCATAAAGGAAAATTGCACTTTTGCTATGATTACTTTCATCTTCTACTTCAATGAAAATCTCTCCTGTTTGAATAGGTTTAAATGTAAGCATAACAGGCTCTGATTTGGAGATAAGTGTGCCACTTTTTAGGAGTTTAGTATTTTTATCTCTCTTAATGGAGTGAGCAAATTCATTGTAATTATCATAATCCCACCACCACGAATAGCTATTTTGATAGATTCTAAAACTAAGGTTATGATGGGCAAGGGGTTTTTGTGTATCACTGGATAGGACGATAATTGGGATTTGAATTTCAGAATCTGCACTGACATAGCGAGGAGGGGATTTAATCCCTACAAAACTATCATAGAGTGCAATATCTATATTTTTTCTTGCACTTACAAATCGCCCACCATTTTCAAAGACTTTTGTTGTAATAAAAGCACGGAGATTTTTGCCTATATCCTCTGTATTTTTTATATTAAAGGAACTTTGCGTATGACCTTTTTCATTGAGTTGCCCCTCTGAGGTATCATTAAAGCTATAATGTAAAGATGAGGGGTGCATAAAAGTATAGCTACTATATGCGGGAGCATAGAAATTTATGCCCTGTATATAAATTTTATTTTCATATTTGAGATTGCTTGCAGGTGCGCCAAAAAGATAATGTGAGTGAATATCAAAGAAGAGGGTATTATCATTTTTCTTAAGTTGCGTGAGATTCATATGTTCCGGACTTGCAACCTCTACTTTAATGCGATTAGGCACGACACTCTCTACTGATATGTTATGCCAAAACTCACTTCCTCCCACCTTAGTTTTCAGTCGCCAAATGCCTGTATCGGCGTTTTTGTCTATTTTAAAATCATAAGCAAAAAGCCCAAATAATTGTTCTTTGAGCGAAAAATCTTCAAGCACTACTTTGCCTTGTGGAGAAGTGAGGCTTATCTGAATAGGGTGTGTTATGGGTTTAGAATCTGTGCGCGCAATGATATTGATATGGGCAGTATCACCGGGACGATACACGCCTCTATCGGTATAAATATAAGCAAAAGTATTTTGATGGGATTGTAATCCTTCTACATCAAAGCCCTCAAGGCTAAGGGGAGCTTTTAGACGCAAAATAGTCGTATCTTCGCCTTTGGTAGCGCTTAGATACATTATTTTTTGCGCAGATTCAAAGTGAGCTAAACCTTGCTCATTGGTAGTAGAGGTGGCAATAGTTTGATTTTTAGGGCTAATGGCATTTATTTTTACTTGAGGCAGAGGTTTATTGCTTGCAATATCAAGGGCGAATACTTCAAGTTTATTATCAATTTGTTGAGCCAAAAGTGCAATATTTGAAAAAATCAAATGCTTCATAATCTTGCCTTGTTGATTGAAAAATTGCTCTTTGCGCCACTGCGAAGTGCCCTCTGGGAAATCATAATCTACCCCATTTTTATCAAAACTAAGCTCTATAATAAATATGCCCTCTTGCTCTTTAAGTGCAGAAAAATCAAGTTGGGTTTGAATCCATTGATTTTTTTGTAGCGCAATATCAAAGCTTTGTTCAAATACCACATCGCCTAATCGTTCAAAATCTGCGTATATTCCGCTCCCTCCACTATATTCATCATCATAATAGTCCTCATCATAGCTATTTGAGGCATTATTATATTTGGTTTCACCAATGAGGTTTTGTTTATAAAGATAAGCTGTGGTGTTGTTTGGATAGATTTTACTTACTTTAAGATTGACTTTTTTAACATTTATGCTTTTAAAGGCAACTTTTTTCTCTGCATTGCTTGGCAAAAATACGCCTTGTTGGGAAAAAGCAAGTGAGGGAGGAATTTGATTAAACACTATATCAGCATCTTTTGGTTTCTCTAAACGTGAGCGGTCAATAGCCATAATCCCCTCTTTAATATGGACTTTGTAGCTTGTAGAGGGATTAAAAGGCGCATTAATCCTCATAATGTTGCCTTGTTTTATAATTTTTGCCTTCACTTGTGGATTTATAGAGACAAAATCTTCCAAGTTGGCATTATCAGCAAGATTTTGGGAAAAATGCACTTGAATATGAGGTGTTTCATCTAAGATCGCTTGAATATCTACTACTTCTAAACCCTCACTTTCACGCACATAACGCAATATCTCATCTTTTTCCAAACCCAAAGCTTTGGCATACAAAGTGAGTTCATAGCTTTTTTCTTTATCATCAAAGGTTAAATTTTGGCTTGTGATAACAAAATCTTTATTTGCTTGTGGAGCAAGAGTAAAATCAATTTCTTTGCCTGTGTCATCTTTAAGAGCAAAGATTGAGCGTAATTCTTTAGAATCTACCGATGAAATACCTGCCGTATTCCCAAGAGCCTTTATTTCTTGAGAAAGCACAATCTGCGCTGATATAAAAAAATTTTTATCATCAATGTAATGAGGAAGAAGTTTGGAGGTTTCTATCTTTGTGGTATCAGTCCGAAGTTCTAGGTTAATGGTATCCTCTAAGAGCGATTGAGCAAGTTTTGCAAGTTTTACATTAAGTGTATAATCTGTATTTGGCTCTAATATACCATTTGGGATAATAAGAAGCTCATAGGGAGATTTAAAACTATATTGTCCAACCACGGATTTTCCATTAAGTGTAACAAATTTATCTTGTTCGGTTAAGTTATAGAGAATACCTATATTTTCGGCATTATCTGATGCGATGGGTTGATTGAAAGTAATAAGTATCTCTGGTGTAGTAGAAATATTTTGAGTATAGCTCTCTACAAATTTATTATCCGAACAAGCAGTAAAAAAAGTCAATGTACAAATAAAATTAAAGAATACAAAAAACTTCCATATATGTTGCAAATAGCGCATTGAACACTCCATTTAGGTAAAAATATCAAAAAAAAAAAAAAAACAGATTTTATACACATAAAACTAAAAATATGCTGTAAAATGTGGCATAAATGCAAAATTATAACAACTTGTGAAACGATAATGTTTGTCCCTAAAAGCAAAGGCAAGAGTATGCGCATTGAGACATAAGTGTGGTGCGCCAAAATAGCTTTCGTATTGATGAGGAGGCAATAGAGGAGATTCAAGATAGAATCTACTATATTCTTCTTTGACACCATAAAGCGGGTCGCCTAAGATTCTATGTCCAATATGAGCGCAATGCAAGCGGATTTGATGAGTTCTACCTGTGAGAGGCACAGCGCGGACAAGAGTAGAATCTGTGGGTGAATGATAGGCTAAAGGATAAAGTTGTGTGCGACTTGGCTTGCCATAGGGACTAATGATACTTTTGATAGATAAATCTGTGCCTTTATGTTTTTGCAAAGCAATAGGCTCATCAATAAGATACTCCTGTGTAAGCTTGCCCTCAACAATAGCATAATAAGTTTTATGAATCTGTCTTGAACTTATGAGTTTTTTTAGTTCTTGCTCACTTTGAGGATTAATCGCACACAACACAAGTCCGCTTGTCTGCTTATCAAGACGATGAATAGTATGAGCAGAGTTACCAAAACGCGATTTGAGAGCATCATTGAGCGAATAATGATAGAATCTGCCTTTTGGGTGTGTAAGGAGATTATGGGGTTTATCATATATACAAAAATCTTCATTGAAAAAAAGTGGCTCAAGTGATATATCACAGGCTTCAAACTCACTTAATTCTACCTGTCCGCAAATAATTTCATTTTTGGTAATGATACGATTATGTTGTTTGAGACGTTTTTTGTCCAAAATTTTTTGAGCTTGCGCTTGCGTATAGCCTCTATGCCGCATAAGAAATAAAAAAGCGGGAGTAGGCTGCGTAATGTGATAAGAATTGGTAACAAAAGGCATAGCTCTCCTTTAAAATATGGGGCATATTGTAATACATTTTGCTTTGCTCTCCCTTTAGGTGTGGCACTTTTATAAAGATTCTATACATTTTCTTTCGTGCGTGGCTTTCAATCTTTAAGTGATTTGAGCATTACATTTTTACACTTTATAAAAAAATCTTAGCATAAAACATTGCTTTTTATGCCCCCCCCCCCGTATCGCTTTATGTTATAACTCTAATGTAAAGATTATTGAGGGAGAGAAATAATGAAAAAGGGTAAAAAATCATTTTTTTGTATCGTTGCAATATGTATGAGTATGTGTGAAGCAAATGCTAGATTGCTTTTTGGCGTAGGAGGATTGAGTATGCCACAAGCAGATATATATACGCAAAATAAAGAAAATAGTAATATCACAAAAAATGAGACTTTAAACTATCAAGGCAGTGGGATAAATATCATAGGCGGAGGATTATATCATTTTGAGAATCTACGTGGATTGAGTGTGCGTGGATATATGTCATTTGATTATCTCAAGGGGAGCGGACATCTCAAAACACTTACAAGAATCGGATTAAATGCAGATGTTATATATGATTTATTTATCACTTCAGACTTTGGCATTGGAGTATTTGTAGGGGGCGAAGCTGCAATAAATAGTATGAATTTTTTAGAAAATGAAGTTGCAAGCACAGGAGGCTTCATCCCTTATGCAAGTGGGGGATTCAGACTTTTGGCTTTGCGTCATCACTCTTTTGAATGTTTTATCAAATATCCTATGAAAAGCTTTACCTTGCAGCGCACACAGACTATTCAGCAAACTACTCATCAGTATCTACGTGATGTGAAGTTTGCTCCTATTTTTGGATTAAGATATGTGATAAGTCTTTAGGGGC
>NZ_JAPHNC010000018.1 GCF_026241255.1 Helicobacter sp. MIT 21-1697
TCATTCCTTCCTCCTATATGTTCTAAGAGTGCAGGGAGGTGATGAATCTTTTGTGGTAATTCCACCCAAGTAATTCCAAACATTCCTGTAATAAGATTCATTGCTCCACTCACATTCTCACTTCTAAAGAATATCCACGCAATATTCACAAAGTTAAAAGTAAGCAACCAACATAAGATTGTATAAACACGCGTGTGTCTTAACTTCATCAAAGATGTATTGAGAGCCAAAGAAGATTCTAAAAAGAATCTATAACTACGATGTATTATCATTGCACTCCCGTGCAAACTCCCCCATATAACAAATCCCCACCCAGCTCCGTGCCAAATCCCACTTAAAAAGGCTACAATAAAAAGATTCCTCAAAGTAAGTATCTTATTAAGAGTATTATAGAATCTGCTTTGTTTATACTTTGTATTTTTATTTCCCCCTAGTGGAATATAGACATATTCTTTTAAAAATCTCCCTAAAGTCATATGCCATCTGCGCCAAAACTCACTGATATTTAATGCCTTATAAGGAGAATTAAAATTTATAGGCAGCATTATCCCAAAGAGTAATCCTAAACCAATAGCCATATCACAATATCCACTAAAATCAAAGTAGAGTTGAAAGGTATAAGATAAAGAAGTAGCCCAAGATTCTGCAATATTTAATACTCCTCCACTCTCTACAACACTAAATCCAGCATTTGCCCACTTTGCAAAAGCATCTGCAATAAAGACTTTTTTAAATAATCCAATGGAGAATATAAAGATACCCTTAGCCATATAATCCCACTTTATAGGATTAGAGTGTTTAAAAAGAGAATGAAATTGAGGCATCATCTCTTTATGATGCACAATAGGACCAGCAATGAGTTGAGGAAAGAAGCAGATAAAAAGAGCATAATCTAGGAAGTTGATTTGAGTTTGAGGACTTTGTTCATTGTGCATACTTTCTTTAGATTGTAAATGCGCTTGTGTATCTTTACTTGTTGTGAGAGCATTTTTATCTGTGTCATATTCTTTGTGTATATCTTGAGAATCTCTTTGTGCTAGAGATAAGTTTTTATTGCTTTGAGATTCTAAATCCCCTTTGGATACTCTCTCCTCTAGTGCTTTTTCTGCTAAGAGATATTCTTTAAGATTGCGTTCTTTTACCTCTTGCATATCTCTTATATTTACTCTTTTATAACAATCTACCAAAAAAGCAATCTGCTGAAAGGTTACAAATGAGAGTGCAAGAGGTAAAAGAATATGAGGCAAAGGTATATTCAAATTAAAGTCTAAGAGTTGAGCAAAGAGATTAAAATTCTCCAAGAAGAAATCAGTGTATTTAAAAAATCCTAAGACAGAGAGATTAAAGATAATGCCTAAGATAAGATAAAACTTAGGATTTTTAAAAAAGGTTTGTGTGTGAGAGGATAAAGTCTTTGGAGAGAGCGTAAGAGAATCTTTTAAGGAATGAGAATGATGAGATAAACAAGAGGGTGAATGTAAAGATTGAGAGCTTAAATAAGATTTAGGAGAATCATTCAATAAGGAATGATTTAAATTATCAGGTTCAAAGGAGGAGTGAGAGTTGAATACATAAGAGTTATTATGCCCCCCCCCCCATTAATTTGCTCATAGAATCATTCCCTGATTGTAGAGTGTGTAATGATGAATAATGTGCAGGAGATAAGGAAGTGTTGCAAATATGTGTATGCTCTAGCTCTTGCATAGTATAAGGAGTAAAAGTATGTTTAAGAATACATCTTGCAAGAGCATAATTGATAAGCATAGAAGCAAGTAATAAAGGCAGATATATCATCTTCCAATACGCATAAAAGAATAAGCTTGCAAGGACTAAGAATGCTTTTGCAAGATGTATATAAAGCAAAGAATTCTCTTTTATACTTAAAGTTTTTAAGAGATGAAAAATAATCCAAACACAAGGCAAAAAACAAAAGATAAAAAGATAAGAGGAAAAGAGCATAATAGTGCCTTATAA
>NZ_JAPHNC010000019.1 GCF_026241255.1 Helicobacter sp. MIT 21-1697
CCCTCAAATTCAATTATTATTTTTTGTTTTTTAAATGTACTCTAAGAATCTAAATATTTTATCGTATTTTTCTTGTGTGTGAATGTTATTGTGTATAACAAGAGATGTAAAGATACATAACTCACCCCCTACATATAAGGGGTAAGTTAAGAAGCATTGAAGCCAAAGGCTACTTAGTTAAGCAACCTTAGAATATTTTGCTGAATTGCATTTGCTTGAGAGAGAGCATAGCTACCAGATTGAGCAAGAATATTGAGTTTTGTAAATTCTGAACTCTCTGCTGCAAAATCCACTTCACGAATACCAGATTCAGCAGCTTTAACATTCACTTGAGTAATAGTGATGTTATTGACTGTGCTGACCATTTGTCCAGATACAGAACCAAGGTCTGCTCTAATTTTATCAAGTGTTTTCATTGCAGATTCTGCAATATCCATTGTTACCATTGCGCCTCTTAAGCTTGTTACACCAGAGCCAAGGTCTGTTCCACCAGATGCAATAACTGCATTATAGTTTGCACCAGCAGCAGAACGAACATTGATATTGAATACACCTTTTACATCACGAAGGTTTGCTGTTGTTTGAGCAACCTTTGTGTCATCAATGTAACCCGTTGAACTGATATTGATACCAGAAACAACAATGTCTCTTGCATCAGTTCGCACAAGTGAAAGGCGTCCATAGTTAGTAGCACCTTGAGTGAGTTGTTGTCCGCCATTCACGGTCTCAATTGATGCCTCGCCACCTTGTCCTGCCACAGCACCATTAGCTCTTAAATCTATACCGCGTCCATCTGTGCTTCGTAGCATTAAACGACCAATATTATCTGTATAAGCTTCAACACCTGTGTGCATTGTAGCTGCATTGAAAGCTTGCACTAAACGTCCATCGCTGTCATTTTTTTGAATACCAATAATATCCCCAATAGAGACACCATTAATCATAATATTTGCAAGACTTCCAGATTTAATTGAAATATCTGAAGTTGTATAGGCGTTTGCTTGAGCACGAACACCTGTTTTATCAGAGTTTTTATTAATAACTTCTGCTAAAACACCAAGTCCTGTTCCTGCAGAGTGAGAAATCTTTACAGATTCTAAAGTTATATCATTGACACCATCAACATTTTTAAATGTCAAAGTTACTTCACCAGAAGCAGTAACTAAAGCACCTGTCTCAATACGCACCTGTCCAATTTTATCAGATGTAGTTGAGCCAATAGATGTTTTAATAGATTGGTTAGAATATGCACCCACTTGGAACTCTTTGTTTGTAAAAGCACCAGAAAGAAGAGCCATACCATTATAAGTAGTGTTATTACCTATACTATCCAAACCTTCAATCAAACGAATAATATCCATTTGAATCATTGAACGTGATTGAGTAGATTGTCCATCTTGAGCTGCTTGAACGGCTTTAGATTTGATTGTATCAAGAATCTTAAGTTGTTCGTCCATTGCCTTATCTGCAATTTGGATAATCCCCATACCATCATTTGTATTTCTAATTGCTTGTCCTAGCGCACTTGCTTGAGAGCGCAAACTATCTGCAATTGCCATACCTGAAGCATCATCTGCTGCCTTGTTGATACGAAGACCTGAACTCAATTTCTCCATAGAGTTTTTAAGGTTGTATTGAGTAAAGGTAGATTGTGCGTGCGCATTAAGTGCGTTAATGTTAGTATTGACTTGAAAAGCCATGGTAACTCCTTTTGAAAATTTTCACTTAGGCATCCTTGCCTTGTGGTTGAAATACAAATCGGCTAGAATGAAAAAAAATGAAT
>NZ_JAPHNC010000020.1 GCF_026241255.1 Helicobacter sp. MIT 21-1697
CATAAATTTTTATGTATAGTCAAGGAGTTATGTATGGATATTGTTGCTTTTTTGATAGTGTTTGGTAGCATTTATTTTGTATATAAAACAATAAAAAACAGATCGCGCAAGAAAACAAGGCAGATTACAGAAACGAAATCATATCCAAACCTAGATCTTGTAGATTCTATTCTTAAAAAGCATAATATTACCTTTTCAACAGATAATCCAGACGAGATGATGGCACACGATCGCTTACAGATTGCCTGTGAAGCTTGGATAGAAGATGATTATAAGACTGCACGCACTGAATTTCAAAGAACTGCTGCGTTACTAAAAAGAGATGATGTTCCTCAATACAAGCTAGATAACTTTCTAGAGTTAGCGTCAGAGTTTGTAGAGCACGATAGTTTGTTCCACCATATCAAAAATGACATCATATCGGTTATTCGCAACAATCCTAATATACTTCAAACAGACATATATGGGCTATTAAAGTCATATTCCAAAAATGATATCCAATACGCTCTTTACTACGCGGAGATCAAAGGTTATATCACTAGAACCAAAAAGGGTAGGAGCTATATTCTTAATTTGGGACAAAATCAATGATAGGCTCAAAACTAATAGCATTAAGAAACGAACATCAAATGACGCAGAAAGGTTTTGCAGAACGAACAGGGATATCTTATGGGACATTACAAGCTTATGAGTATGGCACGCAGTCGCCGCGTTACGATTATCTAACAAAAGTGTCGGATATATTTAATGTTCCTATGATGTTTTTTTTAGATGACGATACCCCATCAGGCAATTCTTACACAGCTCCAACAGGATTCGTTAGTGATTCGTTAGATGTTCGTAAGTCGGATTCGTTAGTCAATAATAATGATTCGTTACTCCCTCACAAGCCCTCCACAATCCAAATCCCAGTCTATGATGATGTGTATGCGTCTGCGGGACAAGGACTGCTCAATGAGGAATATATCACGCGGCATATTGGTATGCAAAAGGATTTTTTGCGCGATTATTTTGGGGTGGCAAACTTTTTGGGGCTTTCTATCATCACTGCGCGAGGGGATTCTATGAGTCCTACTATCCCAGAAAACTGCCAGCTTCTAATCCAGCAAAGTGATAGTTTCCAAGAGGGGCAGATTTGTGTAGTGCGCCTTGATAATGAACTCTATGTCAAACGCT
>NZ_JAPHNC010000021.1 GCF_026241255.1 Helicobacter sp. MIT 21-1697
CATTTGCGTAGCATTGGGATAATTAATCCTAATATGTTCTTTAGCAAAGGCTAAGCGGGATTGTTGCATAGAATCTTGCTCTTGTATCACAACACAATCAATAAAGTTTAAAATGTCTTTTTCTGTGGAGACAAGGTAGAGATGTTTTAAAACTTCTTTCCCAAAGGGCGTAAATTCTCGCTCAATAGTATCTTGGGATTCTATAATAAATGCTTCGGGTTTATCAGTGTAGAGATATTCGGCAATGAAGCTCCCACAATCGTGAATTAACGCGTCAGAGCTAGCAAAACTTGCAAAATAATCCCCGCCCTCTTGGTAGGTCATATTTGGGATTTGCTCGATTTTTTGGAGATAGTTTTTTACAAAGGATTTGCTTTTGCCCCCCCCCCATATATTTCATACTTTATAAGATGAATAAATAAAAGCGGGTGAGGACGGAAGATAAAGTCAATTTGAGGATAGAGTGTGGGGAGTTTTAAGAAAAACTCGCTTAGGCGCACAAAGTTTGAGAGATACAAGGGAAAATTCTCTAAAGTCAGTGTATGGTGAGGGGCGATGAGGATTTGCTTTCTCTCTCGCTTAGTTTGTTGTTCTTGCGTGGGAGTTTGCGCTAAAAATTTCGCTAGAGTATCTAACTTGGGGAAACCTATGAGGTTGAGATTCTTAACATCTGCTAATTGATGAGATTTAATTAAATCATAATTGTTTTGATTTTCTACATAAATATTCCATAACAAACTATATTCTAAGGTGGCATACACACCTAGAGTATAGTTCAAATATCCTGTATAGCCATAAGGAATATAAATACTTAAAGCGTGTTGAGATAAATAAAAAATACTATAAAAAAAATGTGTCATAGAATCATAGGGATTATCAAAATATGTTATATCCAAAGCAGAGCTAAAGTCAATAAAATCTTTTTGCACCTCATCATAAGAGTGCAGAATCTTATCAGTATGTGCAGAATAGCTTTCACAAAGGCTTTGATAAGTCTTTGCCATTTCAT
>NZ_JAPHNC010000022.1 GCF_026241255.1 Helicobacter sp. MIT 21-1697
TAGGGCAATGTTTTTCTGCTTTTGACTTGCCCTATCAAACGCGCTCAAGTTGTGCGTGTAGCGTTCTTGTTTCAAAGCACTTAGAACATCATCAGTGTCTCTATCATCACTTGCATATGTATTTTTGCTTTTGCCCAAGTGTATAGATTCTGATGATGATATAAATGCTTTGTCATTTTTGTGCAAAGTGCCTATTTTACGCGGTGTTGTCAGTGTTGTAGGTGTTGTAATCTCTGAAGAGCTTTGTGCTTTGATATGGCTTTGAAGCGTGGAGTGTGTATCCCTCAAAGCACAAATATGCTCTGTGTGGGTATGGGATAGCGTAGAATCTAATGCGTGTGTGGTAGAATCTAACTTTATGGCGCAATCTGTGGTGGCAGAATGAGTGTGCAAGATATGAGCTACTCGCTCTTGCGTGTAAGATTCTATAAAGGCGAGGGCTGCTGCTTCGCTCTCAAATGGCTCACTCCAAATACGCAAAACTTTGCCACCACGCCCTATGCCATTTTCATACAAATACATAAAAAAATATGTATTTACAGAGAAAATTTTTTGTTTGTTTCTCTGAATTTTTAATTGCAAAGCGCGAAGTGATATACTCTTAGATTCTGCAAACTCTCTGCTGCTTACCCATTGTCCCATTATGCGCCCCTATGCGATTCCAAACCCATCAGATTCAAGCATTTCTTTAAGCTCTTTACCTCTGCCGCGCTTACCTTGTATAAGCCCATAGGAGAGCTGATTAAGCAATCCTATGTCTTTCTCACTTAAGCCCTTAGATTTCGCCCAAGTGCGCAGTTTCATACCCCTTGCTGCCATTTTTGTGCTTAAGCTTTGTCTTTTCATTGCCTTACCTCTGTATTTATGGTATAATACCCGCCTACCCCCTGCAAAGCAGAGGGCAAGTCGGTTATTTTTCAAGCTTGAGGGCTATG
>NZ_JAPHNC010000023.1 GCF_026241255.1 Helicobacter sp. MIT 21-1697
CAAAGCGATGTTTTTATGCTTTTGACTTGCTTTATCAAACGCGCTCAAGTTGTGCGTGTAGCGCTCTTGTTTCAAAGCACTTAGAACATCATCAGTGTCTCTATCATCACTTGCATATGTATTTGTGCTTTTGCCCAAGTGCATAGATTCTGATGATGATATAAATGCTTTGTTATTTTCGTTCAAAGCCCCTATTTCACGCGGTGTTGTAAGTGTTGTAATCTCTGAAGAGCTTTGTGCTTTGATATGGCTTTGGAGTGTGGAGTTTGTATCCCTCGTAAAGCGCAAATACGCTGTGTGGGCGGGTGATATAAATGCCTCTGTTTGCTCTTTGGCGTGGGCTTGCACAAAGGCAAGGGCTGCTGCTTCGCTCTCAAATGGCTCACTCCAAATACGCAAAACTTTGCCAGCATTGCCACCGATATGTCCATTTGCATATTTAAAGTATATTTTTTGGAACTTTAAGTTACAAATTTTTTTACCACGTTTATAGGCACGAACACAAGCTTTTTTCAAAGCCTCATATTCACAACTATTTTGTGTAGCAAACTCTTTACTACTTACCCATTGTCCCATTATGCGCCCCTATGCGATTCTAAATCCATCAGATTCAAGCATTTCTTTAAGCTCTTTGCCTCTGCCGCGCTTACCTTGTATAAGCCCATAGGAGAGCTGATTAAGCAATCCTATGTCTTTCTCACTTAAGCCCTTAGATTTCGCCCAAGTGCGCAGTTTCATACCCCTTGCTGCCATCTTTGCGCTTAAAGTCTGTTTTTTCATTGCCTTACCTCTGTATTTATGGTATAATACCCGCCTACCCCCTGCAAAGCAGAGGGCAAGTTCGGTTATTTTTCAAGCTTGAGGGCTATA
>NZ_JAPHNC010000024.1 GCF_026241255.1 Helicobacter sp. MIT 21-1697
AGCTAAAGTGCCTTTATACGCTCTTTGTGCAGCAGAAAAAGCGTGATAGGG
Organism: Helicobacter sp. MIT 21-1697; assembly: GCF_026241255.1. Lineage (NCBI taxonomy): Bacteria > Pseudomonadati > Campylobacterota > Epsilonproteobacteria > Campylobacterales > Helicobacteraceae > Helicobacter > Helicobacter sp. MIT 21-1697. The sequence continues at coordinate 52 of NZ_JAPHNC010000024.1, forward strand.
CATATCGGAGTATCTTAAAGTGGGGCTTGAAGGGCGTAAATGCGTAATATGAATGCCTACAATGACTATAAGCAGCGTGCTATACACCCATTTTAAAGAATGCAATTTTGAAGGAGTTTTGAGCTTATAAATCACCCAAATGCCACATAAAGTAAGAGCATAAATACCACAAAGCCCAATACTCACATAAGTTTGTAAAAATTCTACACTCTCTTGCGCATTTGTCTCTAAGGCAATAGTAATCAGATAAGAATTAAGCGGAGTAGAAAAGTTATAAAGGAGAAATATCTCTACGACATAGCATATCGCACTCATAAAAAGCACGAATGCTAAAAGGAAGTTGCGCAATATATTCACCCTAAGCCAATATATTAAACAAAACAAACTAATGTAACTTAGGCAAAACATCATTATACGATAAGCAAAGGTGACGAAATAATACACATCAAAACGCGTTTGTAGTGAAAAATAATGAGAGAAAAATAAAACAATAAAATTGAGGACAAAAAGCACACAAAAGGCGTGAAAAAAGCGTGAATCGCAAAATGGATTAGGAAAAAGATTCTTTATTTGTTTAAATTGCATAGACTCCTCCATTTATTCTATTTTGTGTCCTTGTTGGGCATTATCAGGCTTGATTGATTATATGTGCATAGCCCTTGCTGGATATAACTCTGTGTAGATTTTAAATCTTTATCATAATCTCTCGCACCCTTTTTATCTCCTACAATACGCTCTCTTGTATTTAAAAATGCTTTGTTTTGAGCTATCAAACTCCTTTTTGCTTCA
>NZ_JAPHNC010000025.1 GCF_026241255.1 Helicobacter sp. MIT 21-1697
GCTTGCCTCACTCACTTTTGCATTATATGCCTCTGCAGGCGTGGCATTTAAACGTTCCAAATACGCATTATTCATAAAGGCGTGTGTGTAGGTATCTATCATCTGCCCCAGCTCTTGTAATGTGTGGAGATTGGTTTGATTGCTCTTTTGTCCTCTTTTAAGCCGCCTTTGAGCGCGAGAGAAGAAAAACTCAATGGCTTGTCTTTGGCTCACGCTATGCCCGATGTAGCCTTTAATCCATTCCATAAGGTGATTTTGCAAACGCGCAAAGTTGCGCTCCACATAGGGCTTACACCACCCAGCGTATGCCCTAGATTTGATATGCTTAATATCAAGGCGCGTAAGCACCTCTTTGGTATATTTACTCACAAATGCGCTGCCATTGTCGCTTTTAATGCACTTTGGTTTGCCATAGGTGGTGATATATTTTGCAATGGCGCGGGAGACACCAAGCGCATTTTCAGTATCGCTGATATGGAAGCTACACACGCCGCTATAAGTATCAATAAGTGAAATAAGCACAAATCGCTTCTGCCACTTTTCCACATCAGCTACTTCAAGCCCTAGATTCCGCGCAATCTCACTCACATCAATCACCGCATCAATGCTTGTCGCATCAATTTCTACGATTTGATTAATAGAATCTACCGCCCAATTACTTTGCCCAAGTGCAGGGAGGAAGTTCCCCACAGCTGCATCTTCCCCACGATAGATGATTTTTGATTCAATGGGGTGAGATTTGAGATAGGCTTTGACATATCGCTCTAGCACACAATAGCTTATCACCTCATCTCTTTTTGCCAAGAAATCTGCT
>NZ_JAPHNC010000026.1 GCF_026241255.1 Helicobacter sp. MIT 21-1697
TACCGCCTCGCTCACTTTTGTATTGTAAGCCTCTGCGGGCGTGGCGTTTAAGCGTTCCAAATACGCATTATTCATAAAGGCGTGTGTGTAGGTATCTATCATCTGCCCTAGCTCTTGTAATGTATGGAGATTGGTTTGATTGCTCTTTTGTCCTCGTTTTAATCGCCTTTGAGCGCGAGAGAAGAAAAACTCAATGGCTTGTCTTTGGCTCACACTATGCCCGATATAGCCTTTAATCCACTCCATAAGGTGATTTTGCAAACGCGCAAAGTTGCGCTCCACATAGGGCTTACACCACCCAGCGTATGCCCTCGTTTTGGTATGTGTAATATCAAGGCGCGTAAGCACCTCTTTGGTATATTTACTCACAAATGCGCTGCCATTGTCGCTTTTAATGCACTTTGGCACGCCATAGGTGGTGATATATTTTGCAATGGCGCGGGAGACACCGAGCGCATTTTCAGTATCGCTGATATGGAAGCTACACACGCCGCTATAAGTATCAATGAGTGAAATAAGCACAAATCGCTTCTGCCACTTTTCCACATCAGCCACTTCAAGCCCTAGATTCCGCGCAATCTCACTCACATCAATCACCGCATCAATGCTTGTCGCATCAATTTCTACGATTTGATTAATAGAATCCACCGCCCAATTACTTTGCCCAAGTGCAGGGAGGAAGTTCCCCACCGCCGCATCTTCCCCACGATAGATGATTTTTGCTTCAATGGGGTGGGCTTTGAGGTAGGCTTTGACATATCGCTCTAGCACACAATAGCTTATCACTTCACTTCTCTTAGCCAAGAAATCTGCC
>NZ_JAPHNC010000027.1 GCF_026241255.1 Helicobacter sp. MIT 21-1697
GTATATTTTTTGGAACTTGTCAAGCTACAGGAGCTTAAAATGGAACTTACACAATCAATCAGGTATGGTATGGATAAGGCAGGTATTTCTACCTATGAAGAGCTAAGTAAAATGTCAGGTGTTCCTCTTAGCACAATTAAGAAATATGCGGCTACAAGCGTGCAACATTCTCCCAATATGTCAAACTTAGTTAAACTAGGCAAAGTGATTGATTTGAGCGATTATTTTGCTTTTGATAATGTCAGTAAGTTGTCAGTTAGTGATGACAAGGGTGTCAGTAAGTCAGATTCCGAAGTGGGATTCCGCAGTGATTCCGCAGTGATTCCGCAGTCTAAAATGTCCCATAGTCCGTCCCTAAGTCAATATGAAAATGTCCCTCAATCAAAAAAACAATGTCCCTCAATCAAAAAAACAATGTCCCTCAATCAAAAAAACAATGTCCCTCAATCAAATTCCACACTCCCTCACAAGCCCTCCACAATCCAAATCCCAGTCTATGATGATGTGTATGCGTCTGCGGGACAGGGACTGCTCAATGAGGAATATATCACGCGGCATATTGGTATGCAAAAGGATTTTTTGCGCGATTATTTTGGGGTGGCAAACTTTTTGGGGCTTTCTATCATCACTGCGCGAGGAGATTCTATGAGTCCTACTATCCCAGAGAACTGCCAGCTGCTAATCCAGCAAAGTGATAGTTTCCAAGAGGGGCAGATTTGTGTAGTGCGCCTTGATAATGAGCTCTATGTCAAAAGAC
>NZ_JAPHNC010000028.1 GCF_026241255.1 Helicobacter sp. MIT 21-1697
CGCTTAGAATATAATCGCCATAGAGCACAGAGTTATCATAGTGCATATTCTCCTCTATATTTGCACTTTTTTGGGGCGAATTATCCTCTTGGCAAAGCATATCTTTGGGCGTAAAATGCGCGAACTCACTTGGGTAGCGGTTGTAATATTTCGCGTGATTTCCCATTAGGTGCAGTGCATAGAATGTAGGCTTTAGGCTTTGAGTTGAGTTGGATTCTATATTTTGCTCTTGTGTATTTTCATCTGCGCTGTGGGATTCTTGCTCTTTTTGTTCTGTTTGCTCTTGTATTGCTTTCTCACGCTCATTTTTCAGAATCTCTATAATGCTTTCATCAAACTTTGTCGTGCTCATCTTGTCATTGATATTAACAAAGCTCACTTCATCAGCCCTTTTAAGAATCGTAGCTGCTGCATTGCCAAAGAGACTTACAGGTTCTTGATTTGAAATAGCTCTTGTATGATAACCTCCTAACTTAAAGGCATCAATGATATTGAGGTATTCATACCACGGCTTTATTATGGGCTTTTTGCTCCTCTTAGATGAAGATGGAGCGATAATGCCTTGAGAATCTTGATTAGCAAAAGTAAGGGAGAGGGAGAGAGATTCGTGTGTTTGGGCGTGAGGAGC
>NZ_JAPHNC010000029.1 GCF_026241255.1 Helicobacter sp. MIT 21-1697
GGGAAAGAATAAAGTCATTATAGAGGAGAGAGTTAAGATACGCAGCAATTTGAGATGTATCTGCACCATTAAATGTGCCTTGCACAGAATCCGCCTTAAAATATGCAAATTCCTTAGGATAGCGGCTTTCATATCGGTTGTGAGAACCCATTAAATGTAGAGCTGTAAAGTGTGGTAATGGGGGGGGGGGTATAGTATAAAGCACCTGCAATATCGCCTCATCGTGCTTGGCTAAATCAAAACTATCTGAATCATTAACAAACACAGATTCATCAGCCCTTTTAAGAATCGTAGCTGCTGCATTGCCAAAGAGACTTACAGGTTCTTGGTTAGAAATAGCTCTTGTATGATAGCCTCCAAGTTTAAAGGCATCAATGATATTGAGGTATTCATACCATTGATTTTGTGGGGTAGTAAGCGCATAGTCTTGATTAAAAAAAGTCAAAGCTTGGCTCAATGAGGCAAAAGTAGTCGCTTGGGAGGA
>NZ_JAPHNC010000030.1 GCF_026241255.1 Helicobacter sp. MIT 21-1697
TGTATAGCTATCAAATACTCTTGCTATTTCATTGGTATCACTGCCTATTTTCTTTTGTAAATCATCAAGCATATGATTGAGCACATTTTTTAATTCATTGAGCTGTGGATTATGAGGTGTTTCTGTAATTCTTGCTCTAAAGTCTCCAGATTCTATAGTCTTTGCAGTTAATACTGATTGCTCTACTGCTTTAGAATCTTGCTCTAAACCAACTTTAGTCTTTTGGATATTATCATTAATAGCATTACCCATTTCACCTAACTCATCTTGAGCAACAATTTTAAGAGGTTGTGGTGCTTCTTTGCGTTCGTGATTGAGATATTTAAAAAATTCAAAGAGGGTGTGGGAAAT
>NZ_JAPHNC010000031.1 GCF_026241255.1 Helicobacter sp. MIT 21-1697
AAATCTGCCTTGCCAACACTATCAAGGTGAATATGCAGCATTCTATGAATAGAGCTGATATTCACGCGCCCACGACTTGCTAAAATGAGCTTATTAGTCAGCTCCTCTAGTCCAAGCTCTTTAATCTTGCTTTGGCTCTTTCTATTTGTCCCTCGCTCATCAAGCAGCCCATCAATGCCTTTATCTTTATACGCCCTCTGCCACGCATAGAGCTTATTTTCACTCAAAGCTATGGAGTATTCGCCACTTGCATTCAGCAGCGCAATAAAGTCTTTTACGCTCACACCTTTTGCTTTATATGCCTCCCATTCTGTGATGATAGATTTTTTCTC
>NZ_JAPHNC010000032.1 GCF_026241255.1 Helicobacter sp. MIT 21-1697
TTAAAACTGAATCCCTGCCTCTATCCCACTCATAAAATGCTTAGTCGCAGGACGAGCAAATGTTGAATTCATTTTGGAAGCTGGTATATCATAGTATTTCGCACGAAGATTTACAAAATAACCTATCTTTTTTGTAAAATCAGATGAGAATCCTATCGCACCTTTAATCGCATAGGTATAATCATCAATGCTTGAGCGAGTGTTATCAAGATAATAATACCCGTGGAATGCGTAGTAATAACCTACATTATATGTAAAGTTTGCGCCATTTCCTTTGATAATACCCTGCAAATCAACTCCCACAAGATGAAGAGT
>NZ_JAPHNC010000033.1 GCF_026241255.1 Helicobacter sp. MIT 21-1697
GCAAAGAAGCACCACAACCTCTTAAAATTGTTGCTCAAGATGAGTTAGGTGAAATGGGTAATGCTATTAATGATAATATCCAAAAGACTAAAGTTGGTTTAGAGCAAGACCAAGCCCTTGTAGCACAATCCCTCCAAGTTATTGAAAGAGCCAAACAAGGACACGCTGATACACTCATTGAGCTTAAAGGACATAATCCACAGCTCAATCATTTAAGAGATTCTATCAATGACCTTTTAGAACTTATAGGCAATGCTGTTGGGAAAGACTTACCAGAGATTAATCGTGTCTTTGATAGTTACATT
>NZ_JAPHNC010000034.1 GCF_026241255.1 Helicobacter sp. MIT 21-1697
AAGCTTGACTTCACCACAGAAGTAAAAGATGCAAGTGGTAGAGTAGAAGTTGTAACAAATACATTAGGAGAAGAAATTAGAAAAATGCTCTCAACAAGTTCAAGCTTTGCTCAAACATTAAGTAATGAAGCTAAAACTCTTGCAGAAGCTGTAACAAATCTTACTAATCTTACAAACTCTCAAGCTTCTTCTTTAGAACAAACAGCTCAAGCAGTAGAAGAGATTACAAGTTCTATGCAAAATGTCAGTGGTAAGACAGGAGAAGTAATCCAACAAAGTGAAGATATTAAAAATGTTATT